>CAMLDH010000015.1 GCA_946478765.1 uncultured Oxalobacteraceae bacterium
GCATGTGGTACGGCAAGGGCCCGGGCGTGGACCGCTGCGGCGACGTGTTCAAGCATGCCAACATGGCCGGCACCTCCAGACATGGCGGCGTGCTGGTGCTGGCCGGCGACGATCATGCAGCGAAATCATCGACCACCGCACATCAAAGCGAACACATCCTGAAAGCGTGCGGCATCCCGGTGCTCTATCCGTCATCGGTGCAGGAATATCTCGACTACGGTCTGCACAGCTGGGCGATGAGCCGCTACACCGGTTTGTGGGTCGCGATGAAATGCGTGACCGACATCGTCGAATCGGGTGCATCGGTCGACCTCGATCCGGACCGCGTGCAAATCGTGATCCCTGCCGAATTCGCATTGCCGCCCGATGGCCTGAACATCCGCAACCCGGATGCCGTGCTGGATCAGGAAGCGCGGATGAACAATTACAAATGGTATGCGGCGCTCGCGTATGTGCGCGCCAACAAGCTGAACCAGATCGTCTGGGACAGCCCGCGTGCGCGCATCGGCATCGTGACCGCCGGCAAGTCTTATCTTGATACCCGTCAGGCGCTGGCCGATCTCGGCATCGATGAACACGTCGCACGCGACATCGGCATCCGCCTGTACAAGGTCGGCATGACCTGGCCGCTGGAGTCGGAAGGCGTGCGCGAATTTGCGCAAGGGCTGGAAGAAATTCTGGTGGTCGAAGAAAAACGCCAGATTCTCGAATACCAATTGAAGGAAGAGTTGTACAACTGGCGCGACGATGTGCGGCCGCGTGTGGTCGGCAAGTTCGACGATACCGGCGAGTGGAGCAACATCCACGGCGAAGGCCATGGGCACTGGCTGCTGCCGGCAACCTATGAATTGAATCCGGCGCAGATTGCGCGTGCGATCGCGACGCGCATTTCCAAATACTTCGCCGGCCATCCGGTCGAACAGCGCGTGAAAGAGCGCGTCGCCTATCTGGAAGCAAAAGAAGCGGTGTTGAAAGTGCGTGGCGCCAAGCCCGATCCGAACAAGGACCGCATTCCGCATTTCTGCTCCGGCTGTCCGCACAACACGTCCACCAAGGTGCCGGAAGGCAGCCGTGCGTTGGCCGGTATCGGTTGCCATTACATGGTGCTGTGGATGGATCGCGAGACATCGACTTTCACCCATATGGGCGCGGAAGGCGTAACGTGGGTCGGGCAGGCGCCGTTCACCAGCGAACAGCATGTATTCACCAACCTGGGCGACGGCACCTACTTTCACTCCGGCCTGCTGGCCATTCGTGCCGCGGTCGCGGCCAAGGTCAACATTACCTACAAGATCCTGTACAACGATGCGGTTGCGATGACCGGCGGCCAGACCGTCGATGGCCCGCTCGATCCGGCCATGATCTCGCGCCAGATCGCCGCTGAAGGCGTGAGCCCGATCATCGTCGTCACCGATGAGCCGGACAAATATCCCGCCGGTTACGACTGGGCGCCCGGCGTCACGATCCGCCACCGCAGCGAACTGGACGCGGTGCAGCGTGAATTGCGCGAAGCCAAAGGCGTGTCGGCGATGATTTACGACCAGACCTGCGCATCGGAAAAACGCCGCCGCCGCAAGCGCAACGAGTATCCGGACCCGGCCAAGCGCGCGGTGATCAATGAGGCCGTGTGCGAAGGTTGCGGCGATTGCAGCGTGCAATCGAACTGCCTGTCGGTCGAGCCCCTCGAAACCGAATTCGGCCGCAAACGCCAGATCAACCAGTCGTCGTGCAACAAGGATTTTTCGTGCGTCACCGGTTTCTGTCCGAGCTTTGTCACGGTCGAAGGCGGCAAGCTGAAAAAGCCCAAGCGCTCGCAAGCGACGCTGACCGACGGCAGCGCGTTCAAATTGCCGACGCCTGCACTGCCCACGACCCAGACGCCGTACGGCATTTTGGTCACCGGCATCGGCGGCACCGGCGTGGTCACGGTAGGGCAAATTCTCGCGATGGCAGCGCACGTCGAGGGCAAGGGGTGCTCGGTACTCGACATGAGCGGCCTCGCGCAAAAAGGCGGGCCGGTGATGTCGCATGTGCGATTGGCGGATAGTCCGGATGATATTCACTCGACGCGCGTCGGCACCGGCGCGGCAGATCTCGTGATCGGGTGCGACGTGGTCGTGACCGCCAGCCGCGATGCGTTGACCCGCATGGGGGAGGGGCGCACGCACGCGGCGGTGAATTCGACCGCCACGCCGACCGCCGCCTTCGTGAAAAATCCGAACTGGCAATTCCCGGGCGCGGCAGCGGAGAACGATATCCGCACTGCCTGCGGCACGGAGCGCGTCGACTTCATCGATGCCGGCAAGATCGCCACTGCATTGATGGGCGACACCATCGCCACCAACATGTTCATGCTCGGTTACGCATGGCAAAAAGGCTGGGTGCCGTTGTCGGAAGCCGCGATCGTCAAGGCGATTGAATTGAATGCGGTATCGGTCGACTTCAACAAGCAGGCATTCGTGTGGGGCCGTACCGCTGCACATGACTTCGCGTCGGTCGAGAAACTGGCGAAGGTCAATGACAGCGCGGCGCAGGTAATCGAGTTCAAGCGCGCACCGACGCTCAACGACATCGTCAGCAAGCGCGTCGAATTCCTGACCGCTTACCAGGATGCCGGCTATGCGCAGCAGTACGGCGACTTCGTCGAGAGGGTGCGGGCGGCGGAAGCGAAGCTGGCCGATGCATCCAAGCCGTTGCGCCTGACCGAAGCGGTGGCGCGTTACCTGTTCAAGCTGATGGCGTACAAGGATGAATATGAAGTGGCGCGCCTGTACACCAATGGCGCATTTGCCGACAAGATCGCGGGCATGTTCGAGGGCGATTACCAGATCAAGTTCCATCTTGCGCCGCCCTTGTTCGCCAAGCGCGACGACAAGGGGCATTTGATCAAGCAGGAATTCGGCCCGTGGATGATGAAGGCGTTTGGCGTGCTGGCGAAACTCAAGTTCCTGCGTGGTTCCGTGCTGGATATTTTCGGATATACCGAGGAGCGCAAGACCGAGCGCGCGTTGATTGCGCAATACCGGGAGACGATTGCGGCCTTGCTGCCCAAGCTGACTGCCGACAATGTGTCGAAGGCGACAATGATTGCCGGCATTCCGGAAGATATCCGCGGTTACGGCCATGTCAAGGAACGGCATCTGAAGGCGGCGAAGGAGAAGGAGGCCGCATTCCTGCAGGCATTCCATGCATCATCGCAAGGGAAAAGTGCATCCTCGCAGCATGCGGCGTAATCGCCGGCCTTAGAGCGGATTGCGGATGACTGTAGGGCGGTCGGCGTAGGGGGGCAGGGATTTCGGATCACAGGCGATCCGAAATCCCTGGTACCCCCTATGCTGATTCGCAAACTGCTCCAGGCCGATCATGGTGGTAGCGCCATGCCACTCCCCCAATTCTTGAAGTTTGCTTACAGTGCGCTGTTACCGGCATTCGCCGCAAACTGTCGATAGCCGCGTGCGCGCAATGCGCAGGCCGGACAGGCGCCGCAGCCATAGCCCCAATCGTGCAGCGTCCCGCGTTCGCCCAGGTAGCAGGTATGCGTGTGCTCGCGTATCAACTCGACCAGGGCGGTTCCGCCCAAGGTGCGCGCCATTTCCCAAGTTGCCGCCTTGTCGATCCACATCAGCGGCGTTTCGAGCTTGAGCCTGGTTGCCATGCCGAGGTTGAGCGCGACCTGCAATGCCTTCATCGTGTCGTCGCGGCAGTCCGGGTATCCCGAAAAATCGGTTTCGCACATGCCGCCGACCAGCACGTTCAGTCCGCGCCGATAGGCGACGGTCGCTGCCACGGTCATGAACAGCAGATTGCGTCCCGGCACAAACGTGTTCGGCAAACCGTTGGCCTGCATCGCGATCTCCACATTCTGCGTCAATGCAGTGTCTGAAATCTTCGAGATCAAGGACAGATCGATCAGGTGATCATCGCCCAGCTTGCGGTCCCAGTCGGGCGCCAGCGTGCGCAGTTTTTGCAGCAATGCGGGACGCACGCTCAACTCGATCGCATGCCGCTGGCCGTAGTCGAATCCAATGGTCTCGACCTTCGCGTAACGCGACAATGCCCATGCCAGACAGGTGGTGGAATCCTGTCCGCCGCTGAACAGGACGAGTGCGCTATCGGGAAAAATCATAGGTGTGCCATGGATAAAAAGCGGTGCGTGAGGTGCGCATGATGTGTGCATGATGTGCGCATATTGTAGGGAAATTTTTGTCGGCTCAGGACGGCTTGTCCGTTATATTGACCAGCGTCTGTTCGATGAAATCCTCATCCGGATCGGTGTAACGCAAGCGCACCGGATACCATTCCAGCGACGGCGCGAGCCAGATGTCGAGCCGCTGGTTCTTCACGTCAGGCTTCGTGGCTTTCAAAAGATGGACGGCATTCAGTTCGCCCAACGGCGTGTTGATCTTTTCCTTCTTGATGACCTTGAAGGTCCACGGATCGGCATCGCGCTGGCCGACCACGAAGAACGACCACTCCGAGCCCGGCGTGAAATGCGCAGGCGCGGCACGCGCGACCGAAATCAATTGCCATATCGCGCTGTTGCGGTCCTGCTCGCCGCCTTTGATCGGATACGTCTCGTTCGATCCGCTAAATCGGATCGTTTTGTTTTCGCGATCGAATGAGGCGGTGCTGGCGTCCTTGCGCAAGCGCTTTTCGGTGAAGGTGATCGGCGCCAATCCATATTCATCGATGGCGCCTTCGCTTTTCGCTTCAATGATTTTGCCGAGCAGCATCGCGCGCATTTCGGTCACCAGCTGGAACTTGCCGTCGCTGACATGCCATTTGATGCGCGCCTCGCCATCGAGCGGTATGCCGCTTTGCTGCGCCTTGACCGCGTAAGTCAAATCGGCCGATGGCGGCACATTCAGTTTGTATTTGGGCGCCGGGTGGTCTTGTGCCGAGGCCGGCGTTGCGATGGCGCTCGATAGCAGTGCGGCAGCGGCGGCGAGGCGTGAAAAGCGGGGAATCATCATGTGAGGGCAATCGGAAAAATGGTCAGCGCGCCGAGGTGTCGCGCATATCGGATAACAGCATGTCGAGCGTGTCGCCGTTGGTTTCGGTATAGCGCAGTCTTGCCGGATACCACTCGTGTTGCGGCGTCAGCCAGATATCGAGCTTTTGATCGTAGGAGCCGGGTTTGGGCGCGCGCACGACGTGCCAGGTCGCCGTTTTGCCGAGGCCGGTTTCGATGTCTTCCTGGCCGATCACATGGATGCGCCAGATTTCGCCGTCGCGCACGCCGGCGACAAAGATGTCGAACGCGGCATCGGGCATGAATTTTTCGCTGTCGCCGCGTCCGATGCCGGAGAGTTGCCAAATGATGCTGGCACGGTCTTGCTCGCCGCCTTTGCGCGGGTAACTGGTTTCGGATGCGGAAAAGCTGATGGTGTTGCGCTGGCGATGGAAATGGGTATTGGTTGCCGATTTGCGAAAGCGCTTTTCACTGTAGATCACGGGCGCGACACCGAACTCGTCGATCGTGCCCTCGCTCGTGAACGTGAGCGCGGTAATGAACAATACGCCGGCGTCGCCATGGATGACGTAGCTGGTTCCATTGGAGTGCCAGCTGATCGTGCCGTGGCCATACAGTGGGTTGCCGTCGCCCGACACTTTTTTCACGTCGTATTTCAGTTCCACGGATGGCGGCGGACTCACCTTGTAATGCACGCCCGCCTGTTCTTGCGGCATGTCTGAGGTATTGTCGGCCGCGATCGGCTGCGGCGTTTGCGTTTCGGTTGCGGGCAATGCGGCAGCGGGTTCGATGCTGGTGCCCGGCGCTTCCATGCCGGCGTCCGTTTGCGCCGTCACGGTCTCTACCGCCGGCGCTTGGTCTGCCGGTGTCGCGGGTGTCGGGTGTCGTGGGCGCGGCCGCGCTCTGGGTGCCGGCTTGGTCGGCGCAGCTCCGGCCGCAGGCAACGCGGGCGCTGTATCCGCAGGCACCGGATGCAGTGCCGCCGTGATCATCGTGTCGCTTTGCTCGTGTAGCGACGGCATGCGCAAATTTCCGCTCACCCAGAGGATTGCCAGCCAATGCAGCAAGAGCGACGCGACGCCCAACACCAGCCAACGCCCCACATGGGGCGTACCGGGAATGCGGTGCTGTCCGGGCGCTTGATTCATCGTCATGACGTTAGTGTAAACGCATCGGTACGCCAAAGGATGGCGGGTGACACTTTGTTTCAATGCGCCAAGGAAAGTGTACGAATAGGCAGGCGAATAGAATGAGCCACTTTTCAAGAGAAATCAACGGTGAAGCCGGCCCCATTGACCTCTCGTTGCCGAACGGGAAACACCCATTGGCATAAAGCGGCGGACGGCGATATACGCTTTGATAACGAAGGCAGCGGCTACGGCGTCAAGACCGAACGCTACCTGCCGGCGGCGGTGCCGAACTACCAACCACATGTCGCATGCAGCGCCCCTGGAATTTGACTTTTAGCATTTTAATCGCCCGCTTTATCTGCTACGCTCCGAAACATCGATCAACGGAGATATGCCATGCTTAAACCATCCATGCCCAACATCCCGGGCATGAGCGCCATGACGGAGACGCTCGAGTTCATGAAAAATATGTGGGGCGGCATGAGCACTCCGGGCATGGGCATCCCCGGCATGGTGATGCCGACGCTGTCGCTGGAAGAAATCAACAAGCAGATCAAGGATTTGAAAGCGGTCGAGTCGTGGCTGAATGTGAACATGAATATGTTGCGCGGCACGATACAGGCGCTGGAGGTACAGAGCGCCACCATATCGACCTTGCAATCGATGGGGCAGACGCTGAGTTCTGCGGTCAAGCCGCGTGCGGCGGCCAAGGGCACATCGGCATTTCCCTTCCCGAAAGCGGAACCGCCGCCGGAGGAGGATGAATCGGAACATGCATACGCCCCCGCGCCGACGACCGAATCCAAGCGCAAAGTCAGAAATGAATTGAAGGCCGAATTCAAGGCCGAGGCGCAGCCGGAACCCAAGGCGCCAGCAAAATCAAAAGCACAGGCATTGCCCGACGCGGCCAGCATGGCCGCACCGCTGGCCAATCCCGCAGTATGGTGGAATATGCTGCAGGATCAATTCAAGCAAGCGGTGAATACGGCCATGTCGTCCGAATCCGTTGCGGCGGCGACCCAGCCGGCAGCGGCGGCAGCACCGCGCAAGCGCAAGGCGCCGCAGAAGAAGGCGTAAGCCGACATTTGGCCGCAGGTAGAAACGCCGCATCGTGCGGCGCTTTTGCTTTGGTGCGCTCCCTGATGCTGCCTCACGCCGACGGCCGGTCGGGCGCGGCCGGCGCTACCCGCAAGTGATGGGCAAGCCAGATCGTCAACAGGCCGCACGCAACGGCGACATATCCAACGATGTTGTAATGCTCGACTTGCCCGGCCGGGTTGCGCGTGATGATCAGGCCGGCGATCAGCGTGGCCACGCCGGACGACAGCATCTGTACCGACGACACCAGGCTCATGTAAATGCCGCGCGCCTGCGGCAGCGCCACCGCGCTGATCATGGCCATGGCCGGAATCATGCGGCCGGACACGAGAATGAAGAACACGGTCGAGTTGATCAGTACCAGCCATAACGGCAGCGGCACCAGGTGGGTCGTGATCAGCAGCGGAACGAATGAGGCGAAGGCGAGGAACTGGAACACCTTCAGTTTGCCGTGCTTGTCCGCCATCCGGCCGATCAATTGCGAGGTGAACAAGGTCGCCGCGCCGCCGCACAAATACACGACCGCAATGAAGGATTCCGGCACGCCGACGTTGCTCGTCATATAGAGCGCGATATACGGAATGACGGTAAAGCCAGCTATCATCATGAGCGACATGAATGCAAACGCTTGCAAATGCGTGCGCTCTCTTGCCATCGCGAGAATGTGTTGAAAAATATTGCCGTGCCGGGGGCGATCCAGATGTACGGTCAGGCTGGGCAGCGTCTTGCAGGCAATGACGAACAATATGCTCGACAGCAGGGCGATAAAGACGAACGGCGCGCGCCAGCCGAGAAACGCGATATGGTTCGCAAGGAACAGGCCCAACGGCACACCGGCGACGGTCGATACCGAAAACGCGGCCATCACGGCGCCTATCGCCTTGCCGCGCCGCTCGAACGGAATCACGTCGGCAATCATGGTTTGCACCAGCGCGCTCAGGACGCCGCCGAAGGCGCCGGCCAATGCGCGCGCGATCAAGAGCGCCGAATAATTCGGCGCCAGTCCGCAAAACAGCGTGGCCACCATGAACAGCACATACAAGCACAACATCAGCGTGCGCCGATCGAAGCGGTCGATGTAGGTTGCCGCCAGCAAGCCGGACGCCGCGGCGGTGAAGGTATACGACGACAACAACAGGCCGAATTCATGCGTGTTGATGTGCAGCAAACGGATCAACTGCGGCCCCAGCGGCATCATGATCATGAAGTCGAGGATGTGCGTGAACTGCATGCCGGCCAGGGTCAACAGGAAGAGCCGTTCATTTTTGGGTGCGGAAAATTCGAGTGTGGAATTCAAAGGGGAAGTGTGAAAAGTGAGTTCAATAAACCAGAAGATTAGCAGTGTTGGAAACTATTTTCCGGGAACGTCTGAAAAGCCATTCGGTCAATTGTGTCAGGTGGGGATAGAGGGCGTCGGAAAAACATGAACGATTGAGCGCTGTAGTTGAGCAATCTTTGCGGCATCGCAAATTAACGGCGCGCCCCCTTCACACATAATCTGCCATGTGCCAACCGACAGCCAAATTCATCTCGTGGACATCCTCATGAAGTGGGTCGTGATTGCGCTCTATACGCTCTCGATTTCGTATATCCATTTTCGCGGGAAAGTGCGTCTGCCAATATTTCGGCAACTATTCGATCATTCCTCTTTTGTTGCCCCGATCAATCTTTTCATGCATGCGTTTTCAGGCGTCACTGCCACGCCGTATATTTCAAGCGACAATTTTCCCGATTTGAAAGTATTGGAAGCACACTGGCAAGAGATCAGGGCGGAAGCATTGACGCTGCTCAGCCTGCAAAAAATCAAGGCCGCCGACAAGAACAACGACGCCGGCTTCAATTCTTTTTTCAAGACCGGATGGAAACGGTTTTACCTGAAATGGTACGGCGCCAGTCATCCGTCCGCTGTGCAGTTTTGCCCGAAGACAGTTGCCCTCTTGCGTACGCTGCCAAGCGTCAAGGCCGCCATGTTCGCCGAATTGCCGCCCGGCGGAAAACTCAATCGGCATCGCGATCCCTTCGCCGGGTCGCTGCGTTATCACCTTGGCCTTGTCACCCCCAATAGCGATCGCTGCTTTATCGAAGTCGATGGTCAACGGTATAGCTGGCGCGATGGCGCAGGCGTGATTTTCGACGAGACCTTCATTCACTGGGCGGAAAATACGACCGATCAGAACAGGATCATCCTGTTCTGCGATATCGAGCGCCCGATGCGTTATCGCTGGGCACAGGCGATCAACCGGTGGCTGGGCAAAACCATGATGACCGCCGCCAGTTCGCCGAACGAACTCGGAGATCAAACCGGGGCCATCAATAAACTGTTTATTGTGTTCTGGGTGGCGGGCCAGTACCGCAGGAAATTGAAAACATGGAACCGGAAACTGTATTACGTGATCAAGGCAATGTTAATTTTGTCGGCAGTTTTACTGATCATCAAGCTCTAAATTTTTTCTGTAAACCAATCTCGCCGCTGCTGTAACCCTTACCTCCTTATCCTTGTAAAAAGTACCCGCCCTTTCTTCACGAAAGGCCGCGTCGACACGGCATGAAAGTTGCTGCGCTCTTCAATACCAAGGCAACCGCCCGGCATAACGGGCGGAACTATCCGCATTGCGCAGCAGTGTGATGGCCGCGCTATAGGCGCTGAAAAATTCACATTCTCCGCCGACCCAATCCCACATTGCTTATCAGGAAAGGAGTATTGCAATGGCGCTCAATCTATTTCATTCGAAAGGCTGTCCCCTGGATCAACAACGCTTTACATGGCGTGACATGGTGGGCAAGCCGATCAGCAAACTGGACGACGATGCATTTACGCGGGTGCGTATCATCTTGATGAATGGCATCGAAAACGACGCTATCCGGTTTCAACACATCGCCGCGCGCATGAGTCGCGAATTGCGCCTGTCGCTGGCGCAGATTCGTCGCACCGAGCAACATCAGGCGACGACGGTGAACTGGCTGCTCGGCGCCGACCACTCGCCGCTGGAAACGACGATTGCTTACGAGCAGGTGGCAATTGAAGTCACCGCCGCCGTTGCGCAACGGGAGCCGGATGAGTATTTCGCGCAGGCCTACCGGTTCGGCTTGCTCGAGGACTTCGATCACTTGTATCGCTATTCGGCGCTGCTGGACCGGCTGGAGGGCAAGGATGCCAACAACATCCTGCAAAGCTACACCGACATATTGCCGGGACGGCCGACCATGGTCGAACATCGGGCGCCGCAAGACGATGTGCGCGAGCCGTACGACCGCGCACGCGCCGACCCGCTCACCAAATTGCATGCGCTGACCATCACCGCGTCGGAGTTTCAAACCCACGATTACTACATGAATATCGGCCCGCTATTCGCGGACCCGGTGGCGCGCCAGTTGTATGCCGAAATCGCGTCGATCGAGGAGCAGCACGTGACCCAGTACGGTTCGCTGATCGACCCGCAAGAATCGGTGCTGGAGCAATGGCTGATGCATGAAGCGATGGAGGTGTACAACTACTACAGTTGTGCGCAGCAGGAAACCAATCTCCGTATCAAGGCGATCTGGGAACGCTTCCTGGATTATGAACTGGGCCACTTCCACCATGTCGCGGAATTGTTCAAGCAACTCGAGCGGCGCGATCCGGCGGAACTGTTTCCGGGCGACTTGCCGGAGCCGATTCCGTTTATGAGCCAGCGCGACTTCGTACGGCAAGTGCTGGCGCAGGAAGTGAACTTGCGCGCCAAAGGGACGCAATTTGTCGATGTGTCCGAGGAAAGTGCGGCGTCAATCGACTACCGCACCTATATCAATTCCGCCGGATCGCCGAGCGAGACCGTGGCGGCTGGATATAGCTGGACCCCGGGAACCGAGCTGAATCGCAAGATTGCGATCGCCGCGTAATGGTATCGATCCGTTCAATTCAATGATGCAAAGGAGCTGCAATGAAAGAGCAAATTCCAATCGGCATGAACCGCACCGGCGTGCAAATGTCGCCATTCGATGCCGATGCGATGCTATCAGGAGCGCCGCAATCGGACGCCCCGGTCCCCTCGGGTGATGCATCGGCCATCGCCGACATGCGCCGCGTCTACACCGAAGAAGCCGAGCCGCTGGGATCGGTGCCGGTGCCGGGAACGATCAAAGGGGCGATGACGACCGGCTTTTCGATGTTGACCGGCAACCAGCCGCAGCTACTGCTCGACAAGCTGGGCGAACGCCTGGCATTCGAACGCACCGGCACCCGTCTGTACGATGCGCTGATTGCCAAATTCGAGGCGACCGGGCAGGGCACGACCAGCATGACCGTTGACGATCTGCGCAAAATTCGCGACGAGGAGGCACGCCATTTTGCCGTGGTCGCCAACGCCATTGAGTCGGTCGGCGGCGACCCTACCTCGCAAACGCCATGTGCCGATCTGGTCGGCGTGGAGTCGCAGGGCCTGATGCAGGCAGTAACCGATCCCCGCGTTGCAATGGCGCAGTCGCTGCATGCCATGCTGGTGGCGGAAATGGCGGATCAGTCGGGTTGGGAAATGTTGATCGCGCTGGCAGAGGATCAAGGCCAGTCGTCGATGACGCCCGATTTCCAGGTGGCATTGAACGAAGAACGCGTGCATTTGCAACGTGTGCGTACCTGGTATGAGGAGGCTACCTTGGGTGCGCCGATGGCGGGATGATGCAGACGGCCAGATGCCATGGCGGAATGCCGGTTGCTGCCGCGGCGCCCATGCCGTTGGTCGTGGGCGAGCCGACCGCTGCAGTGGGTTGAATTTCTTACCGACGCAATGCGCCATTCCTACAATGCTTGCGTTAGAAAGGGGCGCGTAGTGGCAGGGATTTCGGATCGCTTCAGCAACGCGCCGGTGCGCGGGCCATATTCATGGTTATCGGCAACTCGATGGAAAGGAGTCGGTGATGGAACGGGAATCGGCAACAAATCAGTCACGGATAGCATGGATGCTCGGCGGCGCTGCGCTTGGCGCGCTTGCCATGTTTATATCCGATCCGGATCGCGGCAGGCGGCGCCGTGCATTGGCGACAGACAAGATACGGAGTGCGGTCGCCAGAACCGGTGATGCCATTGATGTCGCATCGCGCGACCTCGGCAACCGGGTGCAAGGCCTCCGCGCTCGGGCCGGCCGCGTGCTGTCGAGACGCGACACTGCAGTCGATGATCACATTTTGACGGCGCGCGTCCGACGAAAAATTGGACGCGCCGTATCGAATCCGCACGCAATCGATGTGACTGCACAGCATGGCTACATTGTCTTGAGCGGGCCGGTGCTTGCCCATGAAAAGCAACAACTTCTGGACACGGTTCGTAGCGTGCACGGGATCAGAGGGCTGGAAGACAGGCTGCAAGCGCATGCGCGGGCAAATGGCATTCCAGACCTGCAGGGCCGCGCGATGTCCGGTGTCCCGGCAACGCAAGGCCGATGGCCGCCGGCTTTGCGCGCCGTGGCCCTCATCGGGGCCGGTGCATTGGGAATGGCGGGACTGCAACGGCGCACGCCGGCAAACCTGTTATTCGCGAGCGCCAGTCTGATCTTGATGTTACGCAGCATCAGCAATCGGCCATTCAAGCGCCTGGCAAGAATCAGTAGGGATTGGAAGTCAATTGATCTGCACAAGACGATTCATATCGAGGCGTCGCCCGAGGCGGTTTTCGATTTGTGGAGCAAATACGAAAACTTCCCGCGCTTCATGTCCAACGTGCGGGAGGTGCGCGACCTGGGTAATGGCCGCTCGCATTGGGTTGTCAGCGGCCCGGCAGGCGTGCAGGTCGAATGGGATGCCGAAATCACCGAATCCCGGCGCCCGGAAGCGTTGGCCTGGAGAAGCGCGCCCGACGCGACGGTCCGCAATAGCGGGACGATTCATTTTGAGCCGGACGGCACCGGGACGCGCGTTGGCGTGCACCTGTCCTATAGTCCGCCGGCGGGGATTGTCGGCCACGCCATTGCATCCCTGTTCAATGGCGACCCAAAGCGGCAAATGGATGAGGACCTGATGCGCATGAAGACATTTATCGAAACCGGCCATGTACCGCACGATGCGGCGCAGCCGGGGCCGCAGACGACGGCAACACTGCATTGAGGCCGCATATAAAGAATCTCCAGCCATGAACCCCGGCGCGGCATTGTTGCAGCGGATGCGCATTGAAACACTGGTGATTTTTCGCGCGCTTCAGCTGGGCGACATGCTGTGCGCGATACCGGCGTTGCGCGCTTTGCGGGCTGCCGTTCCGGATGCCAGGATCACGCTCGTCGGTCTGCCATGGGCGGCGCAATTCGTTCGCCGGTATCGCAGATATATCGATGACTTCGTCGCTTTTCCGGGGCATGCGGCATTTCCGGAACAGCCCGTGCAGAAAAAACTGGTCCCGGCTTTTTACGACGCGGTGCGTCGCAGGCGTTTCGATCTGGCAGTGCAAATGCACGGAAGTGGACAGATCAGCAACCGGATTGTGCGCGCGTTCGGCGCGCAAGCGGTTGCCGGCTATGTAGCCAGCGACGGGCGTGCCGTGGATGCGCAATGTTTCCTCGATTATCCGCAGACCGGTGCCGAGCCGGTGCGGCTGCTCCGGCTTGCCGAATTCCTGGGCGCGCCTTCCCTCGGAGCCGATCTCGAATTTCCGTTGACCGCACAGGATGAGCATGAGTTGCAGGAGAGCGGGCTGAATGCAGGTCTTGTCGCAGGGCGCTATCTCTGCATCCATCCCGGTGCAGGGTTGCGCGACAAATGCTGGCCGCCGCAATGCTTTGCCGAAGTCGCGGACCGGCTGGCCGACGAATTCGGCCTGGCTGTCGTATTGACCGGCTCGGCCAAGGAGACCGACCTGACGGCCGCGGTCGCGGCACATATGCGACACGATGCGCGGGATACCGCAGCGCCGATTTCGATCGGCGCGATGGCGGCGTTGATGCGCCGCGCACGTCTTCTGATCTGCAATGACACGGGCGTGTCGCACATCGCTGCCGGGTTGCGGCTGCCGAGCGTTGTCGTATTCAGCAAGGCCGATATGCAGCGCTGGTCGCCGCTCGACCCAACGCTGCACCGCTGCATCCGGGATCCGGAGGGAAAACATGTGGCTGCGGTACTGGAACAGGCGCGCATGCTTCTTACAGAGACGGGGGGCTGGCCATGCCGGTGATTACACAGAAGTCAGAAATTAAGGCGACGATAGTCGCTATATCGATGACGGCCGTGCGCCAATCGACAATAATTTGATCGAGCGCGACATCCGTCCGTTTGCATCGGACGCAAGGCCTGATTGTTCTCGAACGCGGTCGCCGGCGCGGAGGCGAGCGCCACCGTCTACAGCCTGATGCCGACTTGCCGCGCCTGCGACATCAAGCCCTATGCCTACCTGCGCCACGTCCGGACTGAACTGCCGAAGCGCTTGGCAGGCGCTGACGTCACCGATCTGCTGCCGTTTAACTTCACTGCCAACTGAAAGGCCTGCCCGCGCCTGGCGACATTTCATAGCTTATTCATCGAGATTCGTCGATTTTTTGTGAATTTTTGAAAAATCACATGAATATGGCATTGCTTCGCGTTCCCTCGTCCGGTAACTTCCTGTTTCGCGAAAAAATACAATAATAATCAGATTCCGGCAGGAATCCCAACGGGGAGTGGTATGCAGCAGAAACAACTGGACAAGAGCGCCTTCTTTTGGGCGCTGCAGGGTCTGTGCGCGTTGCACAGAAAGCCTTTCTCGATTGAGCTCGCGCAACAGCAACTCGCCGCACCGTACACCGCCGACTCGCTCCTGCACGCGGCAGCGAGCTACGGCTTCGATGCCGCTACACGCAAAGTCAAAGCCGACCAGCTCCACCAGGAGTCGTTTCCGCTTGTCGCCTGGCTGCGCCCGGAGTCGTCAACTGCCGCGACAGAAGCCGATGGGTCCGGCGCCGGGATAGACACCAAGCGTCTCGCACAGGACACGCTCGCCACGCCCGCGCTGATCCTGCAAGGCGACACCAACCACGTCCTGATCGTCGAACCGAATCACGCCGCGCCGGCCACGATCCCGCTTGCCGCTTTCAACCAACGCTACCTCGGCCATCTCACCCGGGTCTCGCCCAAGGCCGACCCCGGTGCCGATCCCGACAGCGATGCCGAAGCCCGTCAATCGCGCCGCTTCGGCTTCAGCTGGTTCATCCCCGAATTGTTGAAACACAAGAAGCTCTGGCAGGAAATCCTGCTCGCCTCGCTCGTGATCCAGCTGATCGCTCTTGCCACGCCGCTGTTCACGCAAACCATCATCGACAAGGTCGTCGTCCACCACACGCAAAGCACCCTGATCGTCATCGCCATCGGCATGGCCGTCTTCATGCTGTTCTCGGCCGGCCTATCGTGGCTGCGCCAATACCTGGTGCTGCATACCGGCAACCGCGTCGATGCAGTGCTGGGCTCGTCCGTCTTCGAGCGCCTGTTCAAGCTGCCGCCGATGTACTTCCAGCATCGCCCGACCGGCGTCATCGCTGCGCGCCTGCATGGCGTCGAGACGATCCGCGAATTCATCGCCAGTGCCGCCGTCACCCTCGTGCTGGACTTGCCGTTCTTGCTGATCTTTATCGCGATCATGTTTTACTACAGCGTCACCCTGACCCTGATCGTGCTCGCGAGCCTGTCTGTCGTGGTGGTCCTGAGCTTGATCGTCGCGCCCCTGTTCCAGGCGCGCCTGCAGCAGCAGTTCCAGCTCGGCGCCCGCAATCAGGCCTTCCTGACCGAATACATTGTCGGTCTCGAAACCGTAAAATCACTGCAGCTCGAACCGCAATTGAACAGCAAATACAACGGCTACCTCGCGAGCTACCTGCAATCGGGCTTCGCTACCAAACAACTCGCCAACACCTACAACACGGTCGCCAATCTGCTCGAACAGCTGATGAGCCTGCTCATCCTCGCCATCGGCGCCTATACCGTCATGCACACCAGTGAATTCACGATCGGCATGCTCGTCGCCTTCCAGATGTTCTCCGGCAAGCTGTCGCAGCCGATGCTGCGCCTGGTCGGCCTGTGGCAGCAATTCCAGCAGGCGAGCCTGTCGGTTGCCCGCCTTGGCGACCTGATGAATGCACCGGTTGAGCCGTACTCGGTCATCCCCGCGCGCGACACCGTGCGCAAGGGCCAGATCGCTATCGAGCACATTGCCTTCCGCTACGGCGAGCACCTGCCCCTCGTCTACGAAAATCTGTCGCTCGCCATCGAGCCGGGCCAGGCGATCGGCATCATGGGACCTTCCGGCTGCGGCAAGAGCACGCTCGCCAAGCTGCTGCAAGGCTTTTACCAGCCGAGTGCCGGCCGCATCCTGATCGACGGTGTCGACATCCGCTATCTGTCAGCCAATGAATTGCGCAGCTACTTCGGCGTCGTGCCGCAGGAAACGGTGCTGTTCTCCGGCACCATCTACGACAACCTGCAGATGGCCAGCCCCGCCGCGACCTTCGAGCAGATCACGGCCGCCTGCAAGATGGCGGAAATTCACAGCGTCATTGAAGCGCTGCCGCAAGGCTATCAAACCGAGATCGGCGAACGCGGCGCAGGATTATCGGGCGGGCAAAAGCAGCGCATCGCGATTGCGCGCGCGTTACTGAAACGTCCGAGCATTCTCGTATTCGATGAAGCCACCAGCGCGCTCGACGCGTCGACGGCTGAGCACTTCGCGCACACCATCAACGCGTTAAGAGGCAAGGTCACGATGCTGTTCATCACGCACGGCTTGCCGAAGGGACTGAAGATCGATGCCGTGTTCCGCCTCGGAGAAGCGGGCGCGCAACGCGTCGCACTGGCGGCAGCCCCGACATCGAACGCCGGAAGCGCATAACACCGGACGTCCCGTCTCGTTCGTTCCCGCACAGGCGGGAACCCATCGTGACGCACTCACTATTTCCCAAGCAAATCATGACGATGCCCCAACCGACATCCCCCGACCAGAACGCTGCGCCCGTGCAGCAGCAAGCCCGCACCCAGGTCATCCCATTGCGCCCGCCAAGCCGCTGGCACGATCCCTTGAAACTGATCCAGACCGAGGCGCCGAGCGAATCCGGCCGCATCGTACTGTGGGCAGTCTCCATCCTGATCCTGGCGTTAATCGTTTGGGCCACTTTCGGCCAGCTCGACATCATCGCCAGCGCGGACGGCAAGCTCGCCCCACAAACCTTGCTGAAAATCGTACAGCCCGCCGAATCGGGCGTCGTCAAGCAACTGCTCGTCGACGAGGGCGACACCGTCAAGGCCGGTCAAGTGCTGGCCCGCCTCGACACGACGCTCGCGCATGCAGAGCAAGCCGGCGTCGCCAGCGATCTCGGCACCCAGCAACTGCAAGAGCGCCGCATCGAAGCGGAACTGGCCGACCAACCGATGCTGCCGAAAGCCGGCGACGATCCGCAACGCTATACGCACGTGCAAAGCCAGTACGGCGCGCACCGCAAAGCGTTCATGGACAGTCTCGACCAGGAAAAATCGATGTTGCTCAAGGCCGAGCATGAAAAGAAAAGCGCCGGCGAAATCCTCAGCAAGCTCGAACAAACGCTGCCGACCTACCGCAAGGCCGCCGACGCGTACGCCAAGCTGGAAAAGGAAGGCTTCTTCGGCGGCCTGGCGTCCGCCGACAAGCAGCGCGAAGCGATCGAGAAAACCAAAGACCTCGATGCCCAGCAATCGACTGTCGCCGCCTTGAACGCGACAATCGCCGCGCAGCAAAAGAAGATCAGCCAGATCCAAAGTACCTACAAGAGCGAATTGCAAAAGGAGTTGGCCGACATCCGCGCAAGAATCGCGCAGCTGCAGCCGAATCTCGACAAGACACAATACAAGGAAGGTTTGATGGAATTGAAGGCGCCGCAGGATGGCGTGATCAAGGACCTGGCGACCACGACGGTTGGCGCGGTGGTGCAGCCGGGCACGGTGGTGCTGACGCTGGTGCCGAAGGGCGAGCAGCTGTATGCCGATGTGAATGTCAGGAATGAGGATGTGGGCTTTGTGCGGGTTGGGCAAACTGCGCAGATCAAGCTGGCCGCGTATCCATTCCAGAAATACGGCATGTTGACCGGCAAGGTTATCCACGTTAGTGCGGATGCGACGGAGCCGAACAGGACGAATGGCGGATCGAACATGGCGAATAACGCGAGTACGTCGGAGGGCAATAACCAAACGGTAAGCAGTGCGATCTACAAGGCGCGCATCCAGCTCGATCAGCAAATGTTGAGCGATCCGCAAAGTAGGAGGCTGGATCTGACGGCCGGGATGCAAATCGTTGCGGAGATCAATCAGGGCAAGCGGACAGTGCTGGAGTATTTATTGTCGCCGGTGCAAAAGGCGGCGTCGGAAGCTGGGCGAGAAAGATGAGTCACTCAGAGAAAATAATTGCTATCTCAATTGTTGTCCCACAAAGCTAAATCGATGCCATACAACAAAACAACGATTGTAATTCCCATGATTATGGCATTGTGTATTTATCAATCAATGAGCAGTCTTGAAGATCAGAACCAAATTGGTTAAGCGGCGTATGGGTGATTGTGCTTACGGATTTCGTCATATTCAATGAATCGCATTCTTATAATTTCTCCTGGAAATAACCTGTTTATAAAAGTCATTCAACTCGCACTTATCTCAGGAAGTGTTATGAGTTTCTCTGCCTGCAGTCAAAAAGCGCCAGCTGAAATGTATTGGTATGAGGAAGCAAAGCAAGACGATGGTTCAATCATCGTCGTTAAAAAAATTGAATCGGGTTCCGGCGCCAGCCGCAAGGAACCTGGCGCACAAAACTATGGTTATCGTCTACCCAGGGTTGAATTCACTGATCCAAAAACAGGTCACCGCATTCTGTGGAATCCCGCTCAATTACCTCACCTCCTCCCCTATGCGCTGCACATACATGAAGGAGTGCCATATGTATTCGCGACCTTTTATCTGCGTAGTTCATATCACGCGTTTGGTTGCCCGATTCCACCGTATATCGTGTTTCGTTGGGAGGGGGACAAGTGGAAGCGAATCCCGATGACCACGGTGCCGAAACAGTTTAAGCGCCGGAATTTGCTGGATGGTGCGGCAACGCAGATTGTCGAAGGACAGCAATGGAGATTCATTCAACAAGGTGACACTGTGAAGCCCGAATCCATTGAAGCGTACGTACGGTCAATCACAGGCCAAGCCGAAACAGGTCACCCACGTGACATATATGATCGGGAAATTCAGTATCGGGATATCGGCCCATATGACGAATGCAACGAGCACAATAACCTATCAACAAAATTTGACAATTTGGAGATTAAATAATGGCGACGACTCAAGAGCTAGCGGTTCTGGCAGTTTGCGCCTATGAATTTCGTCGACTCGACAAAAATAAAATGCGTACGCCAGAAGGCTGGGAGCGAGTCGCCAACGTAGTTGCCATGGGCGGAGATCCGTCTAATCCGCCTGGGACCTTCGAAAACCTCACTTCTGGCTTTGAAGGTATCGCTTACCAGAAGGGTGGTGAGGTCGCTATGTCGTGGACTATTCAAAGGAAAAAAATAATATGACGAAGACTCGTTTGACTTTAACAACGTGGAGACACCAATGAAACTTGAAGCTGGGAAGTGGCTCAAGTGGCTTTATTGTTTGACGTTAGGGGCATCAATTTTCCCGTCCGGATTTTTTGGCGCCTCGGGATGGACAGCCCTTGCAACAGGTGGTGGTTGGATGCGCGGTGGATTGCTCTTTGTGTTTGTATGGTTTGCGGTCTTTGGTTATCGTATTTTCCTGGTTTTACGATATCAAAGTACGCTTGACGCTTTTGTCACGGGGAGACTTGTCAAATTTCTCCGAGTGCTGGGGTTGATTTTAATGACGGTTGGGTTATTGGGATCAATGACAATCCTCTTCTTGAAACCGCTTGCCTTGGGAATTTTCGGCCAACCTGGCGAGAGCGGCGTCGCCTTTTTTGTGACGGGAATCTTTCTCTATTTCATTTCAAGCGTAAGTCTTTCTGGTGTGATGCTATTTGAAGCCAGTCGGTTAATTGGTTTTGAAGAGTCGCTTCGACAAGCATAGTCGTTCAACTATTTTGAGAGATATTGATGTGAAGACACGACGTAAATATTTGCTACCAATCGCGTTACTAATTTTATTGATCGGGACGTGGCTGAGTTGGAAATGGTACGACAGCCGCTATCCGACTTGGGATGAGGAGGTACAACTATCCGATGGCCGCGTCATCCTGGTTACACAGAAGCACAAGTATTTCGATAACTACGGGACCGATCAGTCCTGGGTCACATTTTCTCTGCCGGAGATGGGTGGCAAGCAGACATGGCATTCCTACCTGAAGCCAATGCATCTCGACGTCTACCAAGGAGTTGTGTATGTTTTTGGCAGACCTCGCGGGCCGAAGCAGGTCGCTTTCTATCAGTATCCGAAGTATTTGATGGTGGCATTCAAATGGAATGGAGCTGATTTTGAGCGCATACCGTTCGCTAACTTGCCAGATGTTATACGGCAAGAGGAGAACTTGTTCTCATGTGTTCCGCAGATTCGCCGCGGGTTGATTTCGTTAGCGGTGAAAAATCGCGACTGGTGTCCACCTTCAAGTGACAAAGGACAGCTTACAAAAAAAATTAATCTTGAGGCGTACCAAGAATTAGCCACTGCATACGCGCGGCTCGATGGTGGTTCTGTCATCTCCGAATAACGCAGAAAGAAATAGAGCATGCCAACTAAATTGGAATACGCAGCATTATCTGCTTTCATATAGAACGATCAGCGCAGAGGTGGCGGTGAAGGTGTTACTAATCGTCTCGAGCCTCCAGCCGGCTGGCAATCTTTGAGCCACCTTGGTTTCGCCGCTGGCACCTATCTCAACACAAACCCCCTTCAGCTTTTTCTATATTTAAATCTATTTAATATGACTATTACTAATCAACAAGTGCGCGAAGCATTTTTCAGCGCTGCCCGCGCAGGTGCAATATTCAGCGCTGTTTATCTGGTTGCTGACATGAGTGCAGCATTTCTGGTTACCGGCGACGGCCATGCCTCTGCTTTTACTTACCTAATGATCTCCTTGGGAGAGTTTCCCATACGATTGTTAGGGCTCTCTCCTCAAGGCGTAGCGTTCCCCGTATCACTTTTTTGGGGCCCCGTATTCGGTCTCGGTTTTTTTGTTTACAAAATATTTAGGGCAACGTGAAATATCGAATTTTATATGGCTATACGTGACGCAAATCCGAGCGCCACCATCAGTTTTACTGGGCATTCACTCGGTGGTGGTTTGGCTTCACTGATGGCTGTGTATTTCAATAAATCGGCGACGACTTTTGATCCCGCGCCATTTATGTTGAGTGCGCTGAATCAAGCGACTTTGGGCTATTATCAGATCGCGCTGACAGCGCAAGGTTTATCAGATCCCGAATTTTCCGCGTACACACCGAATCCGATTGCGCTATATCAGGCACGTCAATCGCAAGTTGAGGCGCACACAATAGAAGGTGAGATTTTAATTTTCCGTGGTGGACGGGGAGGCACGATTGTTGATCCGGTACGAGATCATCTCTATCACACAGCAGGGAACACATCTCCAGTCAATTTCATTTCAAGCGTAAGTCTTCCTGGTGTGATGCTATTTGAAGCCAGTCGGTTAATTGGTTTTGAAGAGTCGCTTCGACAAGCATAGTCGTTCAACTATTTTGAGAGATATAAACGTGAATACACGACGTAAATATTTGTTACCAATCGCGTTACTAATTTTGTTGACCGGCACGTGGCTGAGTTGGAAATGGTACGACAGCCGCTATCCGACGTGGGACGAGGAGGTACAACTATCCGATGGTCGAGTCATCGTTGTTACGCAGAAGCACGAGCACTACGATAACTACGGCACCAATCAAAGTTGGGTGACCTTCGCATTGCCTGAAATGGGAGGTGCGCAGACTTGGCATTCATATCTGATACCGCAACGGATCGACGTCTTTCAAGGAAAAGTATATGTCTTCGGATACCCACGAGGAGACAGGCAATACCAGCACTATAACTACCCAAAGTATTACATGGTTGCATTTAGTTGGAATGGCACTGAATTTCAAAGAATTCCATTTTTGCAAGTACCAGAAAAATTGCGACAGGAAGAAAATATTTATTCATGTATTCCCCCAGAGCCGAGAAAGTATTTGACCGTTTCAAAAAAGAACGAACACTGGTGTCCGGCAGTTGGTGACAAAAAGCAATTTGGCAGGAAGATTGATCTTCCAGAGTACGTTGATGCGGCAATACGTTATTCGCGACGTGATGGCGGAAAGCCGAAATCAGATTGATTAACTGACGTTACGCTGACCACGGGGTGCAACCACTATATGTAGTGGTCAAACACGCAAATGGCTATTTACTATATTTGGCGGTGCTGCATAAGGTCCGTGATTAAGAAATATAAAAGGAATTTTTGTGCCAACTAAACTTGAATACGCCGCGCTTTCAGCTTTTGTCTATAACGATCAACGTAGTAGAAGTTGAAGCCAGTCGGTTAATTGGTTTTGAAGAGTCGCTTCGACAAGCATAGTCGTTCAACTATTTTGAGAGATATAAACGTGAATACACGACGTAAATATTTGTTACCAATCGCGTTACTAATTTTGTTGACCGGCACGTGGCTGAGTTGGAAATGGTACGACAGCCGCTATCCGACGTGGGACGAGGAGGTACAACTATCCGATGGTCGAGTCATCGTTGTTACGCAGAAGCACGAGCACTACGATAACTACGGCACCAATCAAAGTTGGGTGACCTTCGCATTACCTGAAATGGGAGGTGTGCAGACTTGGCATTCATATCTCATGCCGCAACGGGTGGATGTGTATGAAGGCACGGTCTACGTATTTGGTGCGCCACGCGGCATCAAGCAGTACGAGCACTATCGAATGCCAAAGTCCTATCTTGTTGCGTTTCGGTGGAGTGGTAATGATTTCGTCCGTATACCTTTTCTCGATGTTCCGATCGCGCTACGTCAGCAGGAAAGCGTTTATCCATGTGTGCCTCAACCGAAAAAATCAATATTAACCTTAACGGACAAAGTTTCGCGGTGGTGTCCAGAGCGTGGCGATAGATGGAAATTCAATAAGCAAATTAACTTGCACGACTACCAAGAATTATCACTTTTCTATGCTGGTCTTGCAAACGCAAAACCGATCAGCGATTAAGCATTCTTCAGAAAATATTATGACAACACATCTTGAATACGCAGCATTGTCAGCTTATATCTATAATGACCAACGTGGCGGAGGGGGAGGCCAAACCGCTACCAATGTTTTGTCATTGCCTACAGAATGGCAAGATATTGAAAATCTCGGTTTTACAACCAGCACCTATCTCAACACAAATCCCTTCAGCTTCACAGCTGGCGCCTACATCAATGCTGCCGGCGAAATTGTGATTGCCTACAAGGGCACGGACTTTCTCACCGAACTGGAAGGCCGTGCCTGGAATACGGTAGCCGATTTGGTCGCCGATGTCGGATTGGCGACCGCTGTAAAAAACCTCAATGTAGGCCAGCAGCTCTACGCATCCAGCTATTTCCTGGCGGTTAAACAATGGGCAGCGGAGAACGGTCATGCCTCCGCTTCGATTAGCTTCACCGGTCACTCACTAGGCGGCGGTCTGGCTTCGAATATGGCGGTATGGTTCAACCGGCCCGCTACCACTTTTGCCGAGGGGCCGTTTGAGTTGGGTACGCTGGATCCGGTTGCCATTACGGCTGCTGCTGCAACGCTGACATTACAGGCGGGAGTCACCGCCAGTCCAGCGATTCTAGAGGAAATACTGACACTCAAAAGTGCCACCATCGACTTCAGCGCACGCAAAGCGCGTGTGACCAATTATTACGTCAAGGGCGAGTTGCTTGGTTACCTACGTGCATTCATGCCGACAGTCGTTGGCACTGACATACCGATCGATATCGGTGATCAAGCAATCAGTGGCGCACTTAATCTTCATGCCATAAATCTGCATCTGGCATTGCTCATGGACGACCGACTCAGGATAGCCTGCAAAGACATACCTGAGCTTGTGCCGGCCCTGTCCGATAAAGGTCTGAAGTTGTATGCGGTCGATCCCAATTTTTCCGTTCAAGATTTTGTGACGCGACTTGTTGCGGACCAATTGCATGGTGATATGACTCGACAAGATGGGTTGTTAGGTAAATTTGTTGTTGATGTGCAAAAGCTCAATGGCGATGCAGGTATCACGGCGCAGCCGGAGGTACGAACCGCTTTGATAGCGGTTGCAATGGAATATTACTTCGCCAAAGATGGCGCCAATGCGTCCAGCATATTCACTGTCGCCAATGGTGGCGTGAATTTCAAGTACAGCGACATCGGCGCATCGAAGTACAAATCTTTGCCGCATTTGGAAACTGCAATCGAAGGTCTGCTCAGCACAGCGGACAAGCCATATTCCGGCAGTTTGCTGAAACAAAACGCTTGGCACATCCAGCAAGGTAGTGACGCATTAGTCTGGACCGCTAACGCCAACGATCCGCAAAACGATGCCGCCATTGGCGGTGTCGGTGTCGACATCCTCGACGCCGGCGCAGGCGCGGACGTGCTGATCAGCGGCGCAGGCACTGACGTACTGATGGGGGGCGCAGGTAGCGACATTCTGATGGGCGGATTGGGTAACGACGCCTACATTTTCAAGCTCGGCTCGGGTGCCGACACCATTGTCGACGCCGACGGACAGGGTTCAATCACAATCGACGACCAGCAAGTCACCGGTGGCAAGAAAGTCGCTCCCGACTACTGGATCAGTGACGATAAGAAATACGGCTATTCGCTCGTCACCAATGGTTCCGGCGGCACCGATCTCGTCATTAGCAAAGGCAGCAGCCTCGATACCATCACCATTCGTGACTGGCAAGCCGACCAGCTCGGCATTACCTTGTCCGATCAAGCTGTCACGCCTCCTGCGATAACGGTCACTTACGAGGGCGACTTTAAGAAGAAAATCAATCCTCTATCACCTGAAAATTATGTCTTTGACGGTCCCAACTACGCCGCCGATGGAAGCGAGAGCAATGCCCAGGACATGATTCGCGGTAGCAGCGGTAGCGACAAAATTTTCGGCCGAGGCGGTAACGATGCCTTGTCCGGGTTTGACGGCGCTGACTCGATTGAAGGTGGCGACGGTGCCGATGTGCTGATGGGCGGGTTGGGCATGGATACGCTCAACGGCGGTGCCGGTGATGACTGGATTTTTGGTTCTGGCAGCGGTGTGCAAGCCTATATGCCGTATACCACATTCACGCCTCCTGTCGGCGCCGGAGCAGAATTGGCGCGCGGCTTCAACTGGGTTATTGCTGAAGATAGCGAAAGTATCCTTGATATAAAAAATCTCGACTACACCTCTGTTGAGGGTGACGCCGCCAACGTGATAGATGGTGGTACAGGCAATGACCATATCTATGCCGGCAAAGGCAGCGATTTGGTGCACGCTGGAGACGACAATGACAACATCATGGGACTGGACGGCAATGATGTCCTGCATGGTGATGCTGGGGATGATGCAATCGCGGGCGATGGCAATGATGTCAACAGCGGTGTCTTTTCCGCATTCTATGTCGCC
>CAMLDH010000016.1 GCA_946478765.1 uncultured Oxalobacteraceae bacterium
ACACAGAGACGCCTTCATTGACGATCATCGGCGTGAACAAGTCGTCGGAATTGATGTCGCGCACATCCCGCCAAAAATCGGTGAAGAGCGTTGGGGTCTCCGTCAGAAAAATCACCGGCTTGCTATTGAGCGCGGAGTATCTTGCCAACGCCGCCATGACACGCCCTTTACCAAGACCAGTCTGGTCAGCCTCCAGGAAGCCGCGCCCCTTTCGGATCGAATGAATCGCCAGCGCGACGGCATCAACCTGTTCCGGAGCCAAATACCCTGCCATCTCGTCCACGGTCCACCCCAGCTCGTCCGCAACAAACTCGTCGACGCCGCCGGACTCCTGCACGACCTCGGAAAGTGCAAGCCTGGTCGGCGTCGCCAAATTTCGCGGAATCATCGCTGTCGCCTCGCTGACGCTGCTGTAGGCCGAATATGGCGATTGGTAAGAGTTTTCCTCCTGGTCGCTTACATTGGCCTCTTGTGTCGTTTGAACGGCACCTTCAGCTTGCGGTTCAATGGCTTCCTCTTCCGTCTGCGAGACTTCGGGGAGAGCCTTGGAAGCAGTTTCCGCCGGCGGCGCGCCCAGTACTGAAACTGGCACCACCGGTTGATACTTCGCTTGCATCCTACTCGACCACTCAAACAATTCGTCGTGATCACGAATAGTTGGCAGGGTATCCGGCACAGGATCACCCCCGGGCCCCTTTTTGCCGACGACAACGATGCGAATTGGGAACGTAGCACCCTGTTTTGCGAACATGCCGCCGTCCACCTCGACAACTTCGACATGGTAGTTATCGCTCAACCAGTTGAACAGATATCGGGATCCGCCCGTGACCTGGCCAGCCTTACTGTCGATATAGCTATCGGCACCAATGATGTAGACGCCAAGACCGTCATGCTTGCGGGCGATGAGCGAACGCACCAACACCAGGTGATCGATGCGAGTGATTTTGAGCCCCTGCAGCATTCGGCTGACCTTCAGTCCACCAAAAGGCGGATTGGAGACGACAACGTCGAACGGCTCACCGTCGTTCAACTCCCGGAAATCGACCGTAGCTGCATCCGCCATGTGCAATCGTGCGTCTTTGCGGTCGCGGCGCACGTTGTCGAGCCGCTTCTGATCCAGATCGCACCCGGTCACGATCGCATCAGGCATCCCGCAAACCAGCGAAGCGTTACCGATCGTCGGCTCCAGCACGCTTTTCCCGGCCGTTCGCCCCACAATTCGCTGCACCACTATGCTCATTGGTAACGGCGTCGAGTATTGCTGCAACTTTACCGATTCGGATGTCCGTGCAGCCATCGGCGGCTGCCCTTCTTCCAGCTTGATCGCCAGGTTGTAGGCGCTGCGGTTGAGTTGCCCTGCATGCCGGCGCATATGACGCACCAACGCAGCTTCCACAGCCTCCTGTACATTGCGCATTGCGGGCGAGTTCAAAATCTCTGCTTCAGGCTGCCCGGTAATCACGCTCGCAAAGCGCTTCAGATCATCGAATCGAAACACCTTCCCGCCGGCGATTTCACGCACAAACCCGTCAGCGCAAAGCGCCATGTCCTCGTCACCGGACGCGTACAGAAAGGTAGCGCCTGAGCGTGCTTCCGCCTCACGAATGATGTGGTTCTTTACATCATTGATGAAGCGTCCATCCTCGCCCTGGTACACGGTCTGACCCAGATGGTTGACCCCCAGCGGAATGGCCGCCATCACCGCATTATTGACCGCTACAACGGTCTCCGTTGTCTCTGGACTTGGAGATTCCGGCGTGACGGCCGGCGGCCGCGCAGAGGTAATTCGGGTGACCTGGTTCATCGGCATTTTCACCGGTACCGCCCGCGGAAACGCCCTCCTTATCATTGGAAGCGAAAAACGAAGGTCATCACGCACCAGAAATCCTGAGCGGCTGCGATAGAAGCCTATCTCGATAAGCGCAGACAGCTGCGCTTCATCAACGTCGCCTGATTCGACGAGCACGAGTCTCTTGGCCCCTGACGGGAAACGCACCGCAACAAGGCGCGTCGCTGGATCCGCCGCATTGAGCTGAATCCAGCTCACTAATTGATTTCCGTCGCTTTTGACCTGTGCCGATTGTGTAACCATCATTCCCTCTACTGATTTCTGTTCTTCAATGAAGATCCGTTCTGCATGCGATCACGCTGTTTCAAGACCAAGTAACTGCTGCGCCGCGTCATGCGGCATACTCCTGCTCAGCCGCCTCGCAGAAGAGGCCACAGGACGGCAGCGGCTCGCCACGATGTTTCTTGCCAGCCGGTAGCTGCCGGAGCGGAAATCGCTGTCCTTTTAGCGGTCCCGAACGATGACGGAGGATGTAGGCTTCCTCACCGTGAAGTTGCGCTACCTTGTCTTCGGCCTGCGCCAAGCGCTCGAACTGGACGGGGAAATCGTCGCGGATTGCGCGGAAGTAGCCAAGGCCACCTTTCACGCAGCCGATGCAGTTGGCGTTGTCGTAGCCAAGCCGATACATCATCGGCAACTCAATTCCGGCGCGGATCACCATTGCCTTGCAATCCTCTTTCGTCAGCCCGCGCTCAATGAGCGGCGCAACGATTGGGCGATCAGGCCAGTTCTCGATCCAGTCGTCGAGGCGATGCTGTTCTTCTGCGGTGTAGCCGAGAACCAGCACATCGCCGGGTTGCTCGAATCGACGAAGCAATCCGCGCTTTATTCGTGTCGTGCAGGCCGCGCCTTTCGGACCTTTGATATAGCCGACCGCCTCGAATACCTTGATGGCGCTCGCGTCGTACTTAGCATCGCGTAAATTGATGATCTCGTACCCGAACCACTTTTCGCAGTCGGCAGCAAAACGGCGGTTGTCCGGATGTTCTTCTTCGATGAAGGCATTGACGATCAAGACTCGTTCACCGTATTGGGCAAGAGCAAGTTTCGTTGCCACGGCAGACGCCGCGCCGCATGAGAACTGGCAAACAATCCTGCTATTTTCATTAGTGTTTTGCTGCATCGCGTCACCTCAAATCAACCGCAAAATACAGATACCCAAAAAAACAGCCGCACGTGGCGGCTGTCTTCTATCGCTGGCCCTGGGGCGTTACAGTGTCAGCCTGGCTAGGGACGGGGTCCGGACGACGCATCGTCGTCCGAACCCATCCCCATGGCATGCTCGAATTCGTTTTCGAGCGCAGCGAAGTCCGGTGCCGGGCCTGCTGCATCCGCCGGTTGCACTGGCGGTGCTGGTTGAGCATTCGGCACAATGATCGACGTGCCGAACTCGTTCGCTAGGAACGTACCCGGCTCGTCGGCCAAGATGTTAAAGGGGGAGAATCCGTCGATGCTGTCATGGCGAGCGATGCCCGGCAGGATCACCTTCGCGAAACGGTTGCCCTCTGTGCCGAAGATCATTTCGTAGCGCTGGGTCTTGCCTTCCTTTACGTCGGCGATAAACTTGTATGCAGCGTTGTCGTCCTTATTCGGGTCGCCGGCATACGTCATACGGTAGCCCGGAATGGATTCGACTTTTACGCTGCCGTCCGCTAGGCCGGCAAACAGGTCATCGTTCGGCACGCCCTTGAAAATGTTGTTCTTAAACATGTCGTCCAGCGTTTTTTCCACGTCCGGCACGTATTCATCACCATTCTTCTTGAATGCTACGTAGACCGCCCGGGTCAGAACGTCTTCGCCGTCAGACACACGAAGCATTGCCAGCGCCTTGGTGCCGCGGCCGAGTTGCGCATGCAGTGCATTTTCCAAGCTGGAACGGTCGGTCACGACAACGGCTTCATTCGGCTCAATGGTGTCGATCACGACAGTCGGCTTGTCGCCGGCCGACAGCTTGTTGAGCTTGCCGACGGCCCATTCACGCGTGAATTCCTTGTCGAACGTGCCGTGTTCGTTTTTCACCTTCGCCGTTATGTTCTGGGCGTTGACGGCCAACGTAATGCGCTCCGGCTCACCCGGCTTCATTTCCGGGTTCTTGAACGAGATACGTGGCGCAGTCGCCAGCACGTTTTCGATGAACGAGCGGTTTTCGTGATCGGCATTGCGCGACGATGCCAGGGTGTTCAACCAACGAGCGCTCAGCTGGCGATTTTCACCATCCATTTCTTCTGTGATGTAGCAACCTTCCAGGGTCAGGAACGTGCCCTTCGCAGCATCCGGTGTCTTGAGAGCGCCTTTACCGTTTCCTTTAATGAAGTTCGTCACCGATTTCGAAGCGTTATCACCACGGAATACCACGGTGACCGTTTCGCCCGACTTCAGCTTCGGATTGGAATTGAGCATCTTGCCTGTGAGCTTCACACCGGCGTCTGCAGTTTCAACCGCTGTTTCGACCTGGAAGACTGCGCCAAAAGCGTTGTACTTCGGATCGCCGCCGGCGGACTTGGTTTTCTCCTGCAGTTTTTTCAGAAGGGACATTGCAAACTCCTTTTCGTGGGTTGGTATTACAGCTTTTGGATACTTGACTTCACTTAGGCCATTTTCGGACGGCGTTCAGCTTCGGTCCCGTATTGGTTCACATGCTCCAGGTATGCCTCCAATGATTCGCAAAGGTGGAGCGCCTTCTGCGCACGCGTTACTGTGACGTACTGGATGTTGATTTCTTCGATATCGGCATCGGAGGCCTCGCCGATATCGAAAACCTTGCCCTCTTCATCGATCAGCTCCTTGAAGTCGCCAGCCATCTGAACGTTCGGGAACTCCAGTCCCTTTGACTTGTGCCCAGTGGTCAAGACAATGCGCTTCTGGTTGCTGTGTGACTCATCATTCGAGATCACCGGCGGCAAGGCCTTCTTCTCGATTTGCTCGATCAAGCGCGGAATCTCGCTGCCATACTTCGTGACCACTTTGCATCGCGACTTGATTTCACGATCGTTGATTGCGTCGGCGTATTCGGCCAACTCATCAAAGCCGGCAAAAGAACGAATGAACGAATCCTTCACCTGCAGGCCGGCCGTAAGGTGGTACACGTCAAGGATTTGATCAAAGCGATATCCCTTGATATCGCCGACGAACGAGAATGACTGCTCTTCGGTGAGGCACTGAACCGCGCGGTTGAACAAGGCGGCATTGCCTCGGCTGATATAGGCATACCCCTCGGATGCGCCGATTGGCCGCACGCGGCTTTCGGGACCAAGCCCACGCAGACGCATGGTCTCGTCCTTGACTGCCAAAAGGGTATTGGCGACGTCCGCTACCGCTTTCCCGAAGCGGAACGAACCGGTCAGGTAGTGATGCTCATCGGCCTTAATCGACTCCATCGCATTCGTCGCGCCACGGAAGCCATAAATAGCCTGGTGACGATCGCCGACATACACTTTGCGCGCCTTCTGTGCTTCGACAATGGCCTGGGTCACCGGGTTGGTGTCTTGGGCCTCATCAAACAGAATGATCCCGTAGGGCAGCTTGCGCCCGGAGAGCTGGTACATTTTCAGATAGCCGTCATGCAGCATAGGCACTTCGGACTTCAGGTCCTGCATCAGCGTCCAAATGTGCTTCGCATCGGCGAGGATCTGGTTCTCGTCGAAATATTTCACCTCAACAGGCGCACTACCGACCGACACGTGGTTACGCGTCATCTCGGTACTGGCTGAAACCAGGAAGTTCTTGACGGTCTCGATTACGCGGCCGCCGTACAGGTTGCTCGCCGGCTGAGGAATCTGACCCAGAGAACGCGCAATGAAACGCTGGACATGGAAGGGCTTCATGTCGCCCTGAAGCTTGTTCGGCACATTGCCGTACTCGCGACCGCATTGACCATAGGCGATCGAATGCGCGGTTTTGCAGGTCGTATTGCTCGGGAATTTTCCGGCGGCCTCGATCTGAATCGCCTTGTTGAACGCAACGTAAAGAATGCGCTCGTCATTATTCACCTCGGCGAAAGCGCGAAGCGTCGAGGTCTTGCCTGTTCCAGCACCAGCCGTAACTTTGATCACCGCAGCATCGCTATCACAGACAGCCAGTTGCTCTCCGGTCAATTTTTGTGGGCTCATGTTGACTTTCGTTAGTGTATATATGCTGATGATACTACACCGAAAATCAAATGTGCAACAAAATGCAACCTCTTTTGGCAAAAAAAATGCGCCCCGGAGGGCGCTAAATTAGAAGAGACAACGCAATTATTATGCGCTTATAGTCAAATGAAAGTCAATAGCTATTCAGGCGACGCAATTTCAGGACTGCTACCAAAAGCGCCAGGAGTTCGATCCCGAAAAGAGCGAAAACACCCTTGTAATACTGATAACCAATCCGAGTCAGGCGATCCGCAACCTCCGGATCCGCGCCTTGCGCGTCACCCATGATCCGCCCGATCTCTACCCAAGCCGCTGTATTCATGTTGAACGCGTAGACGGTGATGAAGATGTGGAAAGGCAACAACACCAACACCAGCCAGATATATAAATTCGGTCGGCCAAATGCAGATTCCGTTCGGGCACGCATCAATTACGCTGCCCGCCGGCTGCTGCCGACCATCAGGAATAGATTGCCGCCGCCATCGATATCAATGCCGCCAGCTTCGACTGCATCGCCGGCAGACTGGGGCTGAACGCCACCAAACTTTTCGATGACCCATTTCGACACATCGGCCGGCGTAACGCCAAATTCGCGCGCCATCAATGCGACGTCGCCCCAGCTCGTACGCTCGTCAGATTGATAGAAAATACGATCGAACTCGTAGGTGGTGAGATCACGTTCTTTCAGATGATTCCAAAGGCAGTTATTAGTAGTGATCGTGTGATGGTCGTTGTCATCGCGCCATACTGCCCCCTTGACGACCTCCGGATTGATACGCGCGCTCTTGAAAAGTCCTTTACGCACACAGATCACCACGCGCACGTCGTCGCTCATCACCAGGTAATAGGAGAGAAACAGTTTGTCGACCAAGGAGGCCTTTTCCGGCACCACTTCGGTAAGCATGCATCCAGCAAGAAGTTTCGATAACGCGGTGAGAGATTGATACGCCACCTTCCTGCGCGCGAACAACCCATCATTGATGGTCCAGAAATGCACTCGATTGGCATCAAGCCGAATACCTTTGTCCGTCTTCAGACCCAACATCGACATCAAGCTCACAACTGACCGCGGCCGTAAGTTCTCCTTTTTGCCAGCTAACCAGGACCTCAGATTCCGCACAGGCAAATTGCCGACACGTGCCATAAATTCGACATCCAAATTGAGGAGGCCAGCCAGCAACATCACCAGTTCGTTAGCCTTCAATCGCTTTGCGGGAGCCATAAAGTGTCCTTCGATTTTTGACACAACACACAACATCATCACTGCCTTCAGGCAGACCCAAATTATCCCATTAGAGATAACAAATTCGATTGGACGACCGAATCGTCTTTCGTCATCCAAAGTGTTTGTATTTGTGAATCGCCTGCCCGATCTAGTGTTATCACCCGGATCTTTTCAGCTAAATCAAGCAACCCGCTTTTGACCACCCCAGTAGCCTCTGCCGGCAAATTTGCAAATACGAAAATATTTACTGCCACCTGCACGACAACAAACACCCCGTACCCGCTACCCAACTCAAACACAAATCCGCGCTCGAATCCGTTCAACGTCAACAGATCGCACATCGCCGGAATCATTTCATCGGTTACCTTCCAACGATGCAACCCAGGGGTTAATGTGCCGTCAGGAAGAAGGCCCAACTGGAAGAGTACCGCCCGGATCTTGTCTGGCGACACATTCCGAATCCTGCCCCCGGAAGTCACGAACGCCGACAGATTGCTACGCTGGGTCTGATGTGCCACCGCAAGACTTTGTAGAGTGACTTTTTGCGCCTCTCGCAAAAATCCGAGCCAAAGGGCCAAGCTGGCATAGTTTTCCATGTCTGTCGCGTTGACTTTCATTTGCTTATGATACCATTGATATTGCAAAGGATCTTAGCCCAATAACAAAAAATACGCAATCAGACGGCTCCTTCCGAGACCCTAATTCTTTCTTGTGACTCTCCACACATGCGACTAACCATCGAACTTGTCCCGACAACGTGCTGGTACAGCAACGTCCGCTCAAACGTGTCTCCGACAACGTGGGATAGCCTGCAAGACGTCGTTTTTAAGGAGGTTGGCCATCGATGCGAGATCTGTTCTGGTCGCGGCGACAAGCATCCGGTTGAATGCCACGAGATTTGGCAATACGACGACCACAAACTTATTCAGCGCCTGGAACGACTGATCTCCCTGTGCCCTAAGTGCCACCAGGTAAAACACATTGGCCTTGCTTTGAAAACGGGTGAAACGAAGGCCGTCATCGCCTGGCTGGCCCACGTGAACCAGATTGCACCGGCACAGGCCCTCGCATATGCGCAGCATGCATTCAAGATCCAGGAGATCCGTTCCCGCTTCGATTGGAAGTTGGACCTGCAGGTCCTGAGGACGCGCTATGGCGTCAAATTGGATAAGTATGGGATCGAACAATCCCTAAATATGGGGACTAAAGTTTAAAGGCAGACTGAATATTCCAGCTCTTCCATTTTACGCGGTAGCGATACATCGAGGTCAGCATCAACATGCTCAATGCCTCCGATATCTCCACGTACACGCATCAGCATGCGCCCAAGATAATTTTGTCCTCGTCCGTTGACGATGCCCCAGCGGCGACCTGCGTCGTCATCGATCCGTCCGGCCTCTACTATTTCGGCGGCTCCGGTTGATAGGAGCAGTTGCTGCAAATCGTTGTGCTGGGCGAATTTCGCTTGCAGGCACCGCATCATCCACGGATACCGCAACCGGGACCACCCTGGACGCGTATGAAAGCCAAGCAAGGAATCGGCGACCCGTCCCATCACCAAGGCTGGATCGACATCAGCCGGCAATACGTGAGCTGTCAGTGCAACCAATGAAGGAGATGGTGCAGCAAGTAGCCAATCCCGCACACGTGCATCCCGTGGCTTCAGCGATTGGTACGCGTGCTCGACCGTCGGATAGCCGTTACCGCCGACCGTAATCTCCCGGCGAAACAAGTTACTAAACGCACCGTAAGGCTTCTCGTTTGACCGATAAAAAAAGATCGTGCTCATGTTTTTCCTTTCAAAGCCGAAGCAATACACTTATGCCGAGCATCAACGAGCAAACAACCACGGCGGGGCGCAAGAAAATCAGCAGCCATACCCGCAGGTCCGGTGGCATTTCGGAGCGACGCCGTTGCCTTGATAGAGAAGTGTTTGACATTTCCGTTTAATTCCTAGCTGTTCGATAGACGTAGTGAAGAGCAGTCCATGACTTGCAATCCGAACGCTCTGCCGTGCGCGAGTAGCAGTAGCATAGGATCATTTCCCAATGCTTCAACAATACGCCGCGCGACTGTCGCATCGGTGAACGACGCTTCGTTGGCAGATGGCATTTCCATGTTTTCCTCGGAATCAGGCCGAAGCCCAAGATTCATCAAAAACCGTGCGAGCCGTCAGCACGCGCTCGTGTTTCGCGCCGCACCACAGGCAGGTACGCACATCGCCAGCCACGCTGTACCGCTCTCCATCAATGAAATGCTGTTCATGCGTCGGATCGATTGCACAACGTCCAATTTGCATGTAGCGATCCCAAAATCCCTCCACCTCCTCCAAAGAACCGACTGCGCCGGGATAGCAGCCACGCTTTGCTTGCGAGCCATTGCACAGCACGGCCATGAGCAGAGCGCCGGAAAAATCGGTGTCGCCTTCAAACTGATTGTAATGACATCCGATCATCAATGTGCCTGCGCCGTACATCTGCGCGAGTTTTGAGTTTGGCAGTATGCGATACACTGCCTCCGCAACACCACCGTCACGGTACGCATGCCCCTCGGTTCGCGTCCAGCGGTGCAGATTCGGCGAAAAAGCCGCCGACAATGACGGGGCAATGTCTTTCAACGTCATGGTCGGATGGCCGACTTGAATAGCAATCGTTGTCATGGAATTTTCCCTTCTGATTTACTTCATCAAGCCGTGCTCGCGGCAGAAATATCCTCTTGCAAAATCCGACCACGCCTAAACATTCGCTCCATCGGCTTTTACTTGCCCGTTTAATCGGGGAACGGGCCTTTGCATTCATTTAACGGCTTGCGCAGCTTGCGTGCAAGCCAAGTGAAAAATGCACCCGCTCCCAGGATGGCCATTCCCCAGGCGATAGAATTCAAAGACTCAGCAAGGAGGCCTGAGTAAAACTTCGGTCCCAAAAATAGTCCCGCGGAAATTAGCCCACTTCCGATCCACACAGTCAGCAAAAAAAGCGAAATTCCATCTTTTTCAAAATCGGCTGTATCTGATTTTATGTTCATTTCCTCAGCCCACTTTCGTAGTGGATGCCAGCGGCTTACGCTGCTCCGCGCCGGTCAGAACGGCACCGTGGGGTCCGAATGAAAACGATAGAACACCACTACGGACGCGCACATCATTCTGACTGGTGCCGATGGGTTGCGATCGCATCATATCGACCATTTCGACTTCGGTAACTTCGGTGCCGATCCTCGCTTGAATTTCGCTTTGCTCCATGATGCTTCCTTTATCAGAAATCAGTGAAGTAATTCCGTTTTTCATGAGGACTTCCTTCCCTTTTGTGATTTGTACCTGGTTGTTATCGTGGTGAGCTTGTGGCTGTTCTTTGTTCGTTATTCTGCCCTGGCCAATGACGGTCGTTCAGCAAGGCGAGCTGTGCTGCCTCGTCGCAGCGCTCCCACAATTCAACCACCACCCTGAAGCGCCCGATCCGGTCCAATTGGGTCAAATCGTGCTCAGTAATCGCCGCCTTCGCCGAGAGTTCGGAAATGACCTTGTCATGCCCGGCATACAAGACCACAAGTTCATCACGTGATGGAATGCGGGACATTGCAGGCCTAGTCAATAATCAGAACTGAGACGAACGCCTGGCGGCCGCCGCCAACGGACGCCAAGACCTGAAGACCGTTCGTGGTTTTGCGCATGTACGCAGGGATACGAACCCAGTCGCACTTTTTCATCCGGATCCCTGTAAAATTGCTGTCATTCATTTTCATACTCCACATAGTGAATTTGAAAGAAGCCCGATAAGGTTGCCGCCCTATCGGGCTTCGCTTTTTGCGATATCGCGAACTAAAACTAATTATGGTGCACTTGTGCACCATATGCAAGGAATTTTTTACCGATTTATTCTGCGAGCTTCGCTCCAGTCTGCGATCTTGGAAGACAGCTGTAGGTACTCTACGCTTCCTGCCTGGCCCAACTCTTCAAGCACCTTCAACCGGTCATGTGTGGTGCTAATCGCGTCCTCTATCGCCAGCAGCAGCCGATGTTGAGGTGAGCGCGTATCACGCCGGCGCACGCTCTCGATCACCTGGCGCGTCAGGACCCTGGCGTAGATATCTTGATTACCAGTCATGGGACACGAATCTCGCGATCGCCCTTGTCCCACGCTTCGGCCAGATCAGGACAGGAACTGCAAACTCCGCGGCCTTTCGGATAATCCACTCGTAGCCAATGACATGGCACGCAATCCGGTTCGTCACAGCACGCATGGGAATCCGTGCATCCGCAGCCTATACATGTGGCTTCGTCGAACATGATGAATCCTTTCAAGATTTCATTTTCTGGTTCCGCAACCACTGATGGTCATTCTCCGAATAGAGGTCCCAAATACATCCGTCAAGTGCATAGACACTCCCAAACCACTCCGGAGACCGCCACACGACATTAGGCACCGAATAGGTTTCCTCGGCATCGCTGACCGCCTGCCGCAGCTCATCCTCTTGCGGAGATTCGTTGCCCAGCTCCGCCTTGAACAGCGCCTTTGCCAACTCGGGCTTTTGAACAGCTATCGCGATCATCATTTGATGGTGTCGATCAGCGCCAAGGAACGGACCGTCACCAGCCAACTCATCACTATGTTTGCCGTGCTCCCAATAGTCGCGGATCACGGAACGGCCCAGTTCAGCCAGATCAGCTCGAACTCCTTGAGCGACAGCGCTCTCGTACCAGGCTTCCCATACGTTCACACCCGAGGCTCCTCTGCTCATGCGGCTTTCTTTCCTTTTCTCAGAACTTTCTGTGCATGCGCTAACACCTTATCCGGACACGGACGACGGCGCTTGCTGTCATGCGCTGCCAGGTAGGACTTCCATGTGCTTTCTGCGATCGGGAAGGCCTGGCCATCGTTCACCATCTCCAAGGCCCTTGCCTGTGTGAGGCTCATTGATTCGATTAACTTGCGGAGTTCGGTACCGTTATCTTTGACCGGCTCTTTAGTTTGCTTTGCCATTGGGGACTTCAATCAAAAAAAATTTTAGAAATTGGCTTGTCTCTCAGATCAAAGCTCATACCCTTTTTCAAAGCTGTATATAAGCAATTGGTGAAGGAATTTTGCTGGCAAATCTTCTCAAACCAGTGACTACGATTCATTATCAGCATCGTTCGGCGCTATTCCGGCTTTATAGAGGTAAAACCGCGCCCTTAGACGTAGTGCATCCGCACATTCCGGTCCCACGGTATAAGGCCCGTCTCGTTCTTCATCTGGTATACCGCCAAAATCATGAAACTCGCCGCCAATGCGGAAGTCTTGAAACACCTGCACCGGATTACCCTTTATCTGCTTACCACATCGAAGACAGCGAATGCCGCCATCATTGGCTTTCTCATTCCCTTTAATGAACAACGGCGGTAATGTTGCTTCGGTCTGCATTCCTTTAAAGCCCTAGTTGTTCCGTTATAGCCTTGCCGCTCGGCGTCGAGGACCAGCACCCCTGCGCATCCTTCTGCACAAGGCCCATGCGATTCAGTGCCATCATGGTATCCACGTTACAGATCCGCGCGCCGTTCACTGTAATGCTCGCCCCGTTACCAGGGGAGGGAGGCAGTCCATCCCTTCCCGACCCACTTCATAACCCGCTTTTGAGCTTCGCTAAGTTGCACTGTGGTTTCCTTGAATCAGTCGATGCTCTTCATGGTGCCAGCTTTGCTGCGCGGCGCAGGTCGCTCCCTGCTGGCATTGTCCTGGCCCTCGCAATTCATGCGTTTTCCTTATGTCCGGTCGTGATACCGCTTCCTTGTTACTTCAATTCTTGCTCATGCAGGTGGTGACTACCGACTTCCAGTCTCCGACATAGCTGGACACACCGCTTTCAGCTTTAAATTTTCGCGGTCGCCGATTTGCCCAATCGACCATTCCATCAAAAGCTGACGACGCAAAGAACGCATAGGCCCCTTGAATTCGATGTTCGTGTTCACTTCCGATTGGCACTCCGAAGGTTACGGCGAATGCTCGCCGTCCTGCATCGGACAACTGGGACAGATCAATGCGGCCTTCATTCGCTGAATATTTACAGACCATCCAAATTTTAGGCGTGTCGTGCCCGCCGAAACGTTTTGCTAGGTGGATTGAGGCCACTCCCAATTGGCACCAGTCCCCACGATCCTTGCGGGTGACATAGGGGTCGGTTCCGGCGTAAGCTTGAAAACGAACCCCTTCGATTGTGACGTCGTAATAGACATCGCCCGCGGATCGTTAAGCGATACGTCAGCAATTCCCTGCTGCATCAGCGAGGTAAAGTACGCTCTCGCGTGCGTGATGCCCTCTGAGGCCTTATCTGGTAAATCGGGGATATTGCGCATGATAGGTTCGCCACGTTGGCCGGTGAAAATCGTCATCTGGTTTTCCTCTTTACTGATTACATGCCAGGCATCCGAAGATGTGGAGTGCGGATTTTTGCCAACGATGCAACCGTATCACCATTGCCTGTCCAGTTGTCGTTCACAATATCGACGGCGTTATTTTCTTCGATGCCATCCTCCATCAACAGCCGAACAGCCCGATTCAAAAGGTCAAGATCATCGCTTGTAAAGCCCTCGGTGTTATCTGCTGTGAACATTGTCATTTTTCCTTAGCTTTGCAGCGCTGTACGCGCACTTCTCTTAAACGAACCAATTTCATGACATGAGCAGCATGTCCGGCGTGCTTTAGATAAGCCGATTACTGCCCATTCCAGTTCCCCAATAATTGAATCCTGGCTACGATTCGCAATCCAATTGCGAACTCTGAACGCCTTTAGACATCCGCTATAGCCTAACTCCGAATTGTCGCGATCAAGCATTCGCAGAAACTCTCTTGCTTGATCTAAGTCGGTCACATTTGGGGTAATCACGTAGCGCTCAAAATGCTTGTCCTTTACGTATTCGTGGGGATAACGAAATATGCCGGCTTCACGCAACGCCCGATCCACATCATCTAATGATGAATTAAGTTTTACGTTCTGAGCATTCAAACCGAACACGTTAGTTTTCCTTCGATCAACATGTCCCAGCATTGCACTACTTTGCCCACCGTTTCCAAGATGGCGTTTGGTTCAGTGACCATAGGCTTGGTATCAGGCAGAACAAGCATATGTATCCCCTGTTGGTAGCGAAGAATAAATTTTTTCCTAGATCACGATGCGTTATAAAGTCGATCGACCCGGCGACCCGCCAACGCAATCCATGCGCCTCCAGCAGTCAAGATCAGCGCAAGCAGGAAACCAAGCGTCGATTCAGGCACCCACCATACCGGCAAACTCGGATAGAGCTCTGCCAGCGATTTGGGCTCTTGATGCATTAGAACTTCAGGGATCGTGCGACTCAGTGCGCCAAATATCCCTGCCAGAAGAATCGCCCAACCGATGTGGAAAACGATCTTGCCGAAGGCAGTCAGCCGACCCGGCTTTCCAACAAAAAAGTCAAACAGGAACCTCATTTTGTTCTCCGGTTTTTCCTTTACCCGATAAGTCTATTAATTGTTGCCAGGCTCAAGCGTCGAGTACCCGCCACTGACAATACTGCAACAGCTTCCGAACAGCCGCCGAGCGATGCTGCGATGAACCGCTTAGCGACGTAGCGGTTGTAGTCGGCCTCTTTCTGACACCCGAAATCGGCGGAGTAATTAGCAGACCCACGGCATGCAGATACAGGCATGATCGTCCGCCTTGCTTTTTTTTCGATGCGTCGACGGTCCTCTTCCATAAGCATGCCTCGCCATGGACGTCCCGTCGTATTGTGCTCAGGATTGGCGAACCACACATAAAAGTCAGGACGCCCCCAACGATCTTTATTCGCATAGAGAACATATGCCTCAGCAAAGCATTCTGGAGCGGACGCTTGTTGGCGTTCGCGCGTAGAGCATTTCAAGCGTTCAAGAAATGCTCGTTCCGGCATTGCACGAACAGAGAGTGGCTCCCCCGGGATGACGTCGCAGACGTCATGAGGCGAAACTGAAGTGACATAGCCGCCCGGACTGCGGACCTCCAGGCTACCGTTGTCAAGCACACGCTGAAAGAAAAAGAATGGAAGGTCACTATCCCCATGCATCCTTTTTCCTATCCGCATTTCTTCGATCTCATGTCGATTGTTGATTTGGACCCGATCGAGCGGCCGAAGACCAAGGACGTTTGAAAGCTTCAGTTTCATCCGATTTTCCATTTTATCCGACTCCATCATCAGATGGATTGCATTCATTTTAGGTGCACGTGTGCACCACGTCAAGCAAATGAAGGTGTTTTTAGGCTAGACTTATTCCATCTCCGCAGAAACCATCATGAAACCGAAAGGAATGTAATGGGCATCGATCACAATCAGCCGGGAGCAATCCCCGTACTCGAACATGCAGATCCCGCCTTGGCAGACGCAGCCAGGGTATTCGTTGAAATAAAAGACCATCTCGACAAACTAAGCAGGTCCGGATCCGGATCGAGAATCGTCTCCCAGTTGCTTCCCAAAATAGGCGGATATCAGACCATCCACCCATACACCTTCGCGTTTGACCTCCTCCCCTTCTTCCGTTCTGAACGTAACAAATCTGGGCATGTGAAGTCGTATAAGGCACTTGTCCCGGCAAGCATGGTTATCGGTGAGAGCTGGCGCTGGCGGCCGGAGCACTTAAGCAAAGACGACCAGGACAATGTCGTTCGCATCGCATTCACGGCATTGGATGAATCCGAACCCGGGAGAGCTGCGCGCGAATGCGCTGACTACTCGTACATCAAGCCTCTGGGGATTGTATTGGCGCATGAAGGAAAAAACCGAGTTGCGTTGTTCAAGGAAAATCGGCTGTCCCATATACCGGCGATGGTATCCGAGGAAGGCTATCCGGCCCCAGAGCGGATCCGCATTTTCGAACTGAAGCAATCTTGCGTAGCAGTCCTGGATAACAGGATTGTCGAACAGGTGAACTGCCTCAGCTTGATAAAGCCCATGATGAAGGCCTATGGCGTAAGCCTAGAGAAAGAATGGCCAGCTGAATATCCTTCGATAGAACGAGTACTTAAAGCCTTTTATGATGTGCGCTTTCGCAGCGACTACGCAGATCCGCATGTCGACATGCGACTTGTCGCAATCGATGAAGCTGCCGAAGAGTCTGAAGTCGAAGCAACGCTACTTGACATCGACGGGCTCCAGCTTCCGGGATTGAAGTTCTTCCTGACGTGTATCGCATCCCTGTTTATCTTGGCGATACTCATCAAATTCACGGCACCATGGCCGGACATACAAACCCTTCTTATTTACACCTGTGGGGCTCTTACAACGGGGCTGTGCGTGCCGCTTATCCCCTTGTTCAAGTGCAAGGTCAAGCATTTGAAAGAACGGCCGCGGTGGACCCAATTTTTCGACGCCAGGAATAAAATTATGCGTCAGCAAGAGCAATAAAATACTGCTATGGCGATGGGCGACGGTATTCATCGTCGTCGGAATTGTCACACGGCGGCGCTAATTCGTCGACGCCTCTGGCGATCTTCAGGACCTCGCTCAGATTGTGTAGCACGTTGCTATGGTTGCCGATATAGCCAGCCATAGCTTCGTTAGCACGCTTCTCAATCTCCTCAGCGGTGACCCGTTGCGCCTTGATGATGCTCTCGATGTCTTCCCGATCAGGTCCCGAAAGGCGAGCGATCTTGCTGACGATAAGATCCACTGGCGAAAGGACGTAGACCTCAATCAAATGCGAGTCAACGGGGACCTTGATCGCATCGTGGATGTAATCCTCATGCATCAGCGCAAAAGTCGAATTGTAGTTCGTGTCCAGGTATAGAACCTGCCCTCCCTTGGTTTCGACGAGTAAATCCGAAGGAACGATAATCCGTTTCGAAAACTCAGCGTCCACGTCCATTGTTACGCGAGCACCGGTATATAGGTGTGCCGCCATGCCGCCGGCGATATACATCTGAATGGGCTGCTTAAGATCCAGAGATGTCTCCAGGCGCTTCAATAGCTCCAAGAGTCCATTAGTAAGATCTGTATTTGTTTGGAACTTGATCTCATTTACCACGTCGATTTCCCCTTCAGGCGTTGCAACAACATGCCGCGAAAACGAGGCAGGTCCGTGACCAGGCCATTCTTAGTCAGATCCTCAAATCGGCGCATATGGACACTGCGATGACTTACGAAATACTGCTTGCTCGACAAATCCAAATGTTGGGCAGCGTCTGGATACCAGCTGCGGACGAGCTGGGCCGCCAACCTAAAGACATTTGCCTCATCAGCTGATAGCGCGCGGGACGCATCCCGCCCGACCTGTGCGCACCTCGCCAAGAGCCTGTCTTCCGTATCCCGAGTAAGCATTTTCTGTCCAATAATTCCCAATGAGGCTATGCCTTGCCCAACGTTGATTTATCTGCAGGATTGCCCGGCACCGCGCCCATGCCGACAAAGGTATTTCCCTTGTGCTGAATAATTTCCATGAACGGCTTTGCAGTACAACCTTCGCATGAAAAGTGAATCCTGAGACCGTGCCGCCTGTCGCTCGGATTCCCGTCGAGGTTGTTGTCGACCACAGCTTTACCGTCATCAATCGTCACATGCAAACCTGTCGCCTCGCCTTCCTTTCGGTCAAAGACCTCGATACGCTCGTGATGGAGATAATTGTTGCCGCAAGACGGGCAAACAAGCTCGCCACCGTCATGACCTTGGCTGTGAAACTTCGGGACTCTCAATGACTTCGTTGGTGCTGCGTTATCAAAAAACATGTCACGCCCTTCGTATTTTCTAAGATTATTTAACAATTATCTACCGTTGCTCTGAATCACGTCTGATTACTTGACAAAACGCATCCGATTATCCTCTTCTCCTTATACTCGCCGTCCATCCTCCAACAATTTCCATTTGATGTCGCCTGGGACGATGATACTGCCATCGTCGTTTTCTGCTACTAATCCGCGAGTCATTAAAAGCTGCGCCGCCTAAATGGTTTCCCTGGTGCATGGAAGTCCCATTCTGTTGCAGCCCTCGATCACTTGGAGCAGCTTAAATTCTTCATCGGTAATCTACGCGGTGTTCAGCCTCCCCCTCGGGTGCCAAACACGCCCGCCAACTGCACGCCGTTCATCGCATTTATCAGTACAACGAATATATTCATCTTCAGTCCTTTTTCCTTTCGCCTGCAAGGTCACAACACCTTGCCGCCTGCAGCTTTGATCGCGGCGATAACCGCCTCAAGTTTAGATGCATCCACCTCAACCACAATCTTCCGCACAGTCTGGGCCTTGAGCCATCGGCGGAAATACGTGTCGAACCCGACACCATCGCGGTCATTAGCGCTCATGAAGACCACTCCGGCGTCAATGGTTACCTTCGCTGTGTCCGATATCTTGTCAACGTCGATATCGTCTTGTTCGATGCTATCCACCAGGACAACGTCGTCGTCGTGCCACGCGCCCTCGGGCCAGAAGGACGGGTCGTTATAGAACCGCTTGAATTCTGCACCGGTTGTTTTTACAGACATTGCGCTTTTCCTTGTTAATCAGCAATCATTTCTGACATGCGCGCAAGAACTTTGCGAGCGAACTATGTATGGCGCACTTGTGCACCGCATGCAAGAAATTTTTTGCCGATTTATCCCGCGAATTTCGCTCCAGTCTGCGGCTTTTCATCGCAATCTCTCACCAACATACCTTGAAACATTGACCCGAAAACTTTCGCCGCAATGGCATTCGCTTGAGCATTAGCGCATAGAAAAACCAATTGCCTCGCTAAAAAAATCACCTGACAAATTACACTTTCGTCGGCGTCAGGCGCTATATTTTTCATCAAATCCCGGACGATTCCGGGAACGTCTGCACCAGGTGGTATGATCAACTTAGCCATTTCGTAAACTCCATGAAGTTTAAGTTTGGTTAGGTCGAGAGTGCGGCTGGAACCGCATTTTCGACCGCTTTTACTGCTACGTAGATAGCGTTTCTTTTATCGCCTTTGCCTATTTAGCAAAGACCTTGAAAAAATCCTCACGACTGGCTAACAGTCAGATTCGGGGCGCGAACGCCGTTCTTTTCTTGATCAAATTCGCTGAAATCATTCTTCGAGGCTTCTGCATCTGCAGGATCAGCGCAATAGTAATTGTATGAACGATTGTATGAAGCAGCTAAATCCGGTTCGATGTGACCCGCATGCATCATCGCCCGAGTATATCCGCGCGTATACTGAACAAGTTCGGCCATCCCTTGCTGTATCGCCGCAGTGTCGTTTATTGATGGGTCGTTCGCGATCAATGATTGCATGTGGATTAATGCCTCTAATCGTTCTGCCAGATGTTCATGCATTAGCGAATAAGTTCGATGCGCTGGCATCGTAGTATTATTGCGATCAGCCATTTCTTAAACTCCCTGTAGTTTGAGTGCGGTCAGGTCGGGAGTGCGGGTGCAACCACATTCTCGACCGATTTTCTTCTAAAGCGTTTTCCTCTATGTGAAGTATTTTGTCGCGTCAGCGGTCAGAGTGATCTGTGCATGTACATCGCCTGGAACAAAGCCAGTGACTAGTCCCTTTTCTTGCAAGCTGGCGAGTACCGTTTCTGCCATTGGGATCGATAGATCGTTGTGCTGGCACAGCTCGGCTACAGTCAAAGTCTTCATTAGCGTTTCCCTAGTTCTCAAAAGCTCTCAACGGGCGATCGAACTTTTGCCCTGTCCGTTCATTGATCTGATACACCACATCGCCACGTTGCGCCGTAATGATCGCAATAACACCACGCTTGGCGATGTGCGGAAAATCTATCGCTGTCTCCTGGCGTTTAAGCACTTGATAAATGACTTTGCCGCATCGAATAGTTTGACTAGTTTGCATGGTCGCCTCGGGCGAATCATCTTCAAGAAAACATGAATTATGTTAGTAACTCTGCGTTACTATGTCAAGGAAATTATGAGATTTTCTAATTTCTTTTTTGACAGTTCAACCCTGACCGCCGAAAGTTCATCGTTCTTTTTCAGACAATGCCTTTTGTATGGAAGTCGAGCATGAATTCAATCCAGAGCCCAGAATTGTTATCAGGGAGTACCAATGGATACTCGGATTGATTGGCTGAATGCTTCGCCTTGTAGGCTTCCACAAACTTGTCGATATCACGCTTGAAATCTTCGGCCGCCTGATCTATTGACACTGTCATGATGTTTTCCAGGTTAATCAACGTATTCAAATGAATCAATTGAATACGATCCATTTTAGTAACGCCAAGTTACTACGTCAACGAAATTATGAGATTGTCCAACTTCTTTTTCGTCAGCTCTATCCCCATGCCAGCCAGCTCGTCTTGCAGTACCTTACGCATCATGTATCGTCGCACTTCAACAGGACAGCGTTCCAGCTCGTAGCCTCGGCTAGCGACGACACTCGGCCAGTTGTGCTTGTAATTCGTTCCCGCGATCGCGTTCAAATCTCCAAGAATTTCACCCATAGAGCGCCCCGTGGCACGCTCTATCGACAGCCAACGTTCAAACAATCCTTGCATGGGTACGGCGCTCACAATTTTCCCTTTATGGATATTTCGACCAAGTTACTCAACACCTGAGCGCGCGCCAGGCACGCTCTGCACGTGACTTCCATCTGATATGCTTTACCGGCGCTGTCGTGCCCCTCTGCTATCTCAACCGACGATGACCTTGCACCGCACAGAAAATCACCGCCTCATGTCTTCAGCAAGTTAGCATCGCTGAATTTGTTCGCGAACCGGGTATTCTGGAACCAGAAACAGTGCTCTGCCGCTTCGTTCCAGTCCAGATATCACGGAGCGCGTCTTGAAAGCTCTGAAGAGCTGCGTATAGGTCGGGCATGCTTTTTCGGTATCAATGCTGCGTAGAGTTAGCTGGCGGTACACGTTCCATGTTTTCGATGGTGCGCGCCAGAACTTGAATCGCCACCTCTAAACCGCAGTATTTTTCGACACCGCGGGCTGCTTTCGAGATAAGCATTTCCATCAACTTGCGCACTTCCTCCGGCGTTTCTGGACCGAACTCGATCGCATACCTCGTAATGGCTTTTTCAGCTTCTTCTGCCGCACGCGCTGGAGAAATCATTCCGGTATCCTTATTGTTTCAGTGGTCGCAGTATCACCGTCACGCCGTCCGCCATTGCGTTGACGAAGTTGACAGCCAAGTGCGGCGGCAGATTTGTGCGAATAGTCGCCTTGTCTCCTTCTACCGTCACCCCGGCAACCATAAATCCAGCGGGTGAGTAGGTTTCTCCCACCAAGCGTATGGGTGGCAATGACACGTCGAGTACGCCTTCAGCCGCGCGAACCTGTTCTACTGTGGCCGGAACAAGTGGCATGCGCTTCATGTATCCGATGCATTGCCGAAGGGCATCTTCTAAGGCCTGGATACGCTGGGTCGCAATAGCTTCGTTCAAATGTTTTCCTCTATCACTGCTGGCTGCGCCAAGCAGTCACAAGTTCAGGTGTCCAGTTCCATGCGAACGCCAATGGATTTTTCTGAAACTCAGACCATTTTTCTGAGTGATAAGCGGGCGCATGATGTCCCGCCTGCTCCAAGCATCCGGTAAGTTTTTTTTTGTCGAGATTCATGAGCCATCCTAGAAAATCTTGAATCTGGCCGTCCGAATTCACGGGGCCATGAGTGCGTTGTGAGTCAGCCATATATTTCATTCCTTATTCGGGCTACCGGCCGGCACGGTGCGCCAAGTGGCGCGGGATTTTTCTTTCCGTCATTCTGGGTTCGGCGTGGAGATCAACCTTCAAGCGAAGCGAGAATGCGGTCAATCCAGTCGCGGTCAGAGAGTAAAAATCCTTCTTGGTGAAGCATGTCTACGATCTCAGGATCCGCGAATTCAGTAAAGACCCAAATCCACGAGCCGGTGCCGGCATAGGCTCGAAGTGTCTTCAACTCCCTAAGCAGTTGTCCGACAGCCGGTAGCTCAGGGCGTATATCGATCCAGACGGCCCTTTGCTCTGTTACCACGCTCCATTGTGGATCGTTAATGGATTCATCTTTAACTGGACGCTCCTCGAAGAGCGAACCGTATAGTGAGTCGAATGACCTAATTGAATAAGGAATCCCGCTCGTTATTTCTGCTCGAACAGGGATTCTGATTTGGCACTCCATATCAATAAAGCCTATTTGCTCAACTCTCTCCTCGCCACGACGCCCTTTTGTTTCGACGATTGGATGTTCCAAGGTGGTGTTCTCTACTATCACTTGCAACACTCCCTCATCCAAATCGGGAGGTGCTTTTTTTCCATAAGCCATGCACAATGGGATGTAAGGCTTAATGGAATTCTTGACTTCTGCCTTCAAACGGTCGCCTTTTACATGTCGTTCAAGAGCTTTAATGATCGACGTTGTTTCTTTCGTGTGCTTATCAATGGCACTTGGCGCTTCATCGAGCACGCGCTTCGACAAACCAGCAAATCGAGCCGTCACCAAATCATCAATGTGTTGCCACACAAGTCGTAGCAACGCCTCATGGGATTCCGTCGAAGCTTGCTCGTGGGATAGTTTGCTCGCTGGTCGTGGCGTTTTCGGCACCTTTGGAAGCCTGCTCATGTAATGCCCTATTTGTATTAGATAAACAATCTTCTTGTGGATTTCTTGCTATCGTAAGCACCGGAAACCACTTCGCCAATGGCAGATCAGTGCTGGTGATATTGACCGTGATCGCCATTTCCAATTCTTGACAGGCTGCACAGCATTTGGACGCATCCCCATACTTGTAATTCGAATGCCATGGGAACCGAGGATCGGTAACAACATCCTCTGGCAGCATGCCGTGAATGCAGGCGTAATACACTTGAATCTCAGCTAGATTCGCATGGCCTACCGCCTCTTCAATTCTCAGATAGTGGGCGTGAGCATTTTCACGAAGGTCTTCGATGGCCGCCAGTTTCTCACCGAACTTTGCTTTTGCTTCACTTACATTCATGGTTTTTTCCTGGCTAGATACTGCACTCAACGACCGGCTTGCCGTCTTTGTCTCGCGTCTGCTTGAGGGCTACTGTGGTCATGATTCGAAAATTTCCGGGAATTGCCACGGTACAAGAACGTCCTTGTGGCGCTTCTCGACCATGCTCCTGACCTCGGACAATATGCCCTTAAAACGAGAAGGCTCTCGAAACTGGCCGGAATTCAACTCGATACTCGGATTAACCGGAATCCCTGCCTTATCAATCACGGAAAGTCTCAGCCTATTTTTGTTGCCGTCAATTAGCTCTGCAACGCACACGAAAGGTTCGAATGCTCCTTCTGCAACTTTGGTAGCCTGTTCAATTGTGAATTTTGTCACCATATTTTCCTTCATTACAATTGTTCTTCCAGCGACTTGACAGGGCGTTTTGCGGCCACGGCATTTCTTCCCTTTGCCTTCTGACTAGCGATATAGACGAATCGCTAAAGGCCACGCCATTAATAAACCTGCCCATGTCCAGATGCCGATACGTGGCAAATAACGATAAGGATCATGAGCAACCAGAAGATGATGACGCCGCAATACAAAGCCGCCAAACGTCCCCCAAGCCACTAAAATTGCATAAGCACTCGAAAAGCCCGGCAGCATTGAGATGCCAGAAAGGACCACGGCAATCATCCATCCGACTATTGCAACTTGCGTTCTTGAGATTTTCATCTTCTTCAGCTCCGTTTTCATCCCGATTTCCTTGTTATTTCTTTGGCTTGCCGGACCGGCGACCATATGCACTGACAAATGGCCCCACAAATGCACCAAATAGCCATAATATGGTTCCCGTAGCGAAGCAATCCTCTGGCCTTATGTGGAACAGGTCCGCCGCAAAACCAAAAACAAAAACTACCAGACCAGGTGCAAAGCCGAACAACGTAATCCACATTGGAGTCATGTAGATTTTTTTGAAGAATATGGCCACCCCGCCAGATATCAACCACAGCACAGCGATGTAATACGCTTCCATTTATTTTCCTTAGGTAACACTCTGTGGGCGCTGGTTATCAGTCGGCGACAATAAAAGCGTGGCCTTCGGTAGGTAGGCGTTAATCTTAAGGAACATTTCAACGTTACCCTTCTTCGAAAAATAAGCAGTAAGGTCTTTCTTTACTGCTGAAATGAAGGGCTGCGGCTCAAACGATGCCGTGATAAATACCGGTCCCTTATGCTTCTTCACCGCTGCCGCAAGTTCATTGCCGGTCATGCTCTTTTCCGGTCAAATCGATTGAGTCAGAATAATTCGCGTCGTGCAATTCGCCAGCACCACTTGAGCAGCTTCAGCATTGATGGCACCAGCCAAGTCAGTGGGTGATGCATTCGGACCGACCATGATGGAATAACCGAGCTTGCGGCTGCGATGCATGGCGAATCGAAGTACGGCAGTCTGTGCGGCACTGAGAGCGTCATGCTCGCCTTGCAGTTTGCGGATTACTTGGCGTGGATAAAACTTGCGGACTTTCATAATCTTTTCCTTACTTTCCGTTCCCGTGATCAGCATGCGCATGCTTCCGTGCATCGGCATGCTGATTCTGTGAAGCATACCTTTGCCCCAACGTCACCACACGCGTATCTTCAAAAGGCACAATCGCAAGCTGCTTGGCAGCATCTGACACCATTTCTTGTGTCACGATCGGTCGCTTTATTCGTTCAGTCTTCGACGCGATTTTTCTTCAGTCAGGATCTCATCAATGATTTGATCAACCATGCGATTGACCAAAAATCGGTGCCTGGCTTTTCTATCCAAAAGGCGCTTTCGATTTCGCATACGTTTTCCGCTCACAAAGTAATCGGCTCGATCCGGCCATCGGCATAGCGGCGACGACGGCCGCCACCCCATGTTTCATTTTTCCCTCCAATCTTCGGCTGGTGATGTTGTGAGTAAGCGATAGTCATGCGCGGTCAGCGATCGCATCCCGCCGCAGAAAGCCGCACCCCACTTCCGCTTGTTTGTGCCAACGCAGTCCAGTTGGCCGACTTGGCTTGCAGCGGCTACCGGCCGAGCAAAGACCTCGACGTCGACCAAAGATAGGACGAGTTCAGGCGCGCCACCGAGCACCAATGGATATGCTGTGGCAAAAGCGCGTGACCAC
>CAMLDH010000017.1 GCA_946478765.1 uncultured Oxalobacteraceae bacterium
TGAACACCTGCTTAGATGCGATGCCTGCTAGGCGCGCAACAACGCAGGCGCCGCATATGGCGGCAACGGAGGGCTGCTTCATTAGTTAGAGCTAAAGAGGCAATCAATTAATGTGCGGCTTCCCTCAAGGGGGCCCACGTTTCAAGACGGAGCATTATGAAAGTAACGATTATTGGTACTGGCTATGTCGGCCTGGTTACCGGCGCTTGCCTGGCAGAACTCGGAAACGACGTGTTTTGCCTCGATGTCGATCAAAACAAGATCGACATTCTGAACAACGGCGGTATCCCGATTCACGAGCCGGGGCTGGCGGACGTCGTGACGCGCAACCGCGCCGCCGGACGTCTGAAATTCTCGACCGATGTCGCGGCCAGTGTCGCGCATGGTGATATCCAGTTCATCGCCGTGGGCACGCCGCCGGACGAAGACGGATCGGCCGATCTGCAATATGTGGTTGCTGCGGCACGCAACATCGGCAAGCACATGAACGGATTCAAAGTGATTGTCGATAAATCGACCGTGCCGGTCGGTACCGCCGACAAGGTCAGGGCCGCTGTCACCGCCGAGTTGCGGGCGCGCGATAGCAATACCAGATTTTCTGTCGTGTCCAATCCGGAATTCTTGAAAGAAGGTGCGGCGGTTGAGGACTTCATGCGCCCCGACCGTATTGTCATCGGATGCGACAGTACGCCGGAAGGGGTGCAAGCCCATGCGTCGATGAAAAAATTGTATTCGCCCTTCAATCGACATCACGAGCGCACTTTCTGGATGGACGTGCGCTCCGCAGAATTCACCAAGTATGCGGCGAATGCGATGCTGGCAACGCGCATCTCGTTCATGAACGAACTGGCCAATCTGGCGGACCAGGTTGGCGCCGATATCGAAGCGGTACGGCAGGGCATCGGCTCCGATCCGCGCATCGGTTACGGCTTTCTCTATGCCGGTTGCGGTTATGGCGGCTCATGTTTCCCGAAAGACGTGCAGGCCCTGGAACGCACTGCACGCGACTATGGACAGGATTTGCTGATTTTGCGCGCCGTGGAAGCGGTCAACAATCATCAAAAGAATGTGCTCGGCAAGAAAATCGTTACCCGTTTCGGCGAGAACCTGGCGGGCAAGCATTTTGCATTGTGGGGATTGGCGTTCAAGCCGAATACCGACGACATGCGGGAAGCGGCGGCACGCGTATTGTTGCGTGAACTGATTGGGCGCGGCGCTTCGGTGGCGGTCTACGATCCGGTTGCGATGACCGAGGCCAAGCGCGTACTCGCACTCGACTTCGGCCATGCGACCGATGGCTTGTCGCGCATCCGTTTCAGCGACAGTCCGATGGATGCACTGCAGGATGCAGATGCGCTGGCGATTGTCACGGAGTGGAAAGCGTTTCGCAGCCCCGATTTCGATCGCGTCAAATCCCTGCTTAAAGCGCCGGTCATTTTTGATGGACGCAATCTGTTCGAGCCGCAGCTCATGGCCGATATCGGTTTCGAGTACCACGGCATCGGCCGCTCGGTACTGACGCGTGCATGAGCACCGTGATCCCAGCGTCGTTCAACGCGACCCGCATTCTCGTCGTCGGCGATGTCATGCTCGATCGCTACTGGTTTGGCGACGTCAGTCGTATTTCTCCTGAGGCGCCGGTGCCTGTCGTGCGCGTTGAGCGGCGCGATGAGCGTTTGGGCGGCGCGGCGAATGTGGCGCGCAATGCGGTCGCGTTGGGTGCGCATACTGGCTTGCTCGGTGTGGTTGGACAGGATGAGGCGGGCAATCTGGTCGAGAAGTTGTTGCACGACCTGGAGATCCAGACCTATCTGAATCGCGATGTATCGATCTCGACCATTATCAAGTTGCGTGTGATCGGCCGGCAACAACAACTGTTGCGCATCGATTTTGAAAACCCGCCGACCGATACCGTATTGCGTGACAAGTTAACCCAGTTCAATGCCTTGTTGCCGCAGTATGACGTGATCGTGTTGTCCGATTATGCAAAAGGCAGCTTGGTCAATGTGGCCCAGATGATTGCGTCCGCCCGCAAATTGGGCAAGCGGATTCTGGTGGATCCGAAAGGCGACGATTTTTCGCCCTATGCCGGCGCATCGATGCTGACGCCGAATAAAGGTGAATTGCGGCGTATTGTCGGCACCTGGAAGACCGAAGAGGAACTGACGGCGAAAGCGCAGCAACTGCGTGTCGCACTGGAACTGGAGGCCTTGCTGTTGACCCGTTCGGAAGAGGGCATGACACTCTATACCGAGCAGGAAGTAATCCACATGCCGGCGATGGCGCGCGAAGTCTATGATGTGTCCGGCGCGGGTGATACGGTCATTGCGGTCATGGCCGTCATGCTTGGCGCGGGCGTGCCGATGGCGGAAGCGGTAGCGATCGCCAATCGCGCCGGCGGTATCGTGGTCGGCAAGTTGGGCACTGCGACCGTGACCAAGGAAGAACTCTTTTCCTAAAAGGAAGCACCATGCCTTGGCATTGCCGGTCGCGATGTCAACCGCTTCATGAACAAACCGTTAAGCATGGCAGGGCGAGCATCATGTTCAACCACTTGATACATTGACCGAATCATTAGACAAGAGAGAGCCACATGTTGAAAAAACTATTGTTAGCCGTTGCCACTGTCATCGCAACCATGGGTTTCGCATTCGCACAAGTTGATGTGAATAAAGCGGATCAAGCAGCACTCGACGGCGTCAAAGGCATTGGCCCCAAAACTTCCAAGACGATTATCGATGAGCGTAAAAAAGGCGGCGACTTCAAGGACTGGGCTGACTTTGAAAAGCGGGTGAAAGGTATTGGCGGGAAGAATTCGGCCAAGCTGTCGGCAGCCGGCTTGATGGTGAATGGTCAAGCCAAATCGGCTGCCGCGGGCGCCACCGCTTCGGCCAAGAATGAGAACAAAGCGTCCGCCAGCGCCAAGGCCGAACCGAAGAAAGATGACATGAAGGATGCGAAGAAGGATAAGAAAGCCGACAAGACTGCGTCCGCTTCGGCGTCTGCTGCGGCTTTGGCATCTGCACCGGCCAAAAAGCCGTAAGCTTTTCTGCTTATTAAAAGGCCCCGCCGGTGCGAACAGCGGGGCTTTTTTTTATTGCCTGGCGCTCTTGGAGAACGAGCCGTACGCGGTTCGGCATCTCCGATTAAAATGGTATTTTTGTACAAGCAATTTTCAGGAAGCCATGCCTTATCTGACTCTCGAAGACACGATCGGCAATACGCCGTTGATCCAGTTGAAACATATTCCCGGTGAAGACGCGGCACGCCGCAATAACCTTATTTTGGGAAAACTGGAGGGCAATAATCCGGCTGGTTCGGTCAAGGACCGTCCCGCATTGTCGATGATCAAGAACGCGGAAGCGCGCGGCGAGATCAAGCCCGGGGATACGCTGATTGAAGCGACCAGCGGCAACACCGGCATTGCACTGGCGATGGTGGCGGCAATGCGCGGCTACAAGATGGTGCTGCTGATGCCGGAAAATCTGAGCATCGAGCGGCGCCAGAGCATGGCGGCGTATGGTGCGAAGATCATCCTGACGCCAAAGACCGGCGGCATGGAGTATGCGCGCGATCTGGCCGAGCAAATGCAAAAGGAGGGTCAAGGCATCATCCTCGATCAATTTGCCAATCCCGATGGTCCGCTTTCCCACTACGAGGGAACAGGACCCGAAATATGGCGCGATACCGAGGGACGCGTTACCCATTTCGTCAGTGCGATGGGCACCACCGGCACGATTATGGGCGTGTCGCGCTATTTGAAAGAAAAAAATCCACAGATCCGGATTATTGGTGCGCAGCCGGAAGACGGTTCGCAAATTCCCGGCATTCGCAAATGGCCGGAAGCGTATTTGCCGAAAATCTTCGACAAATCGAGGGTGGACCAAGTGGAATCTGTAAGCCAGGCGGCCTCGGAGCACATGGCACGCCGGATGGCGGCGGAAGAGGGTATCTTCTGCGGCATCTCAGCCGCGGGCGCGTGCGAAATCGCTTTGCGCATTTCCCGAAATGTCGAAAATGCGACGATCGTCTTTATTGTATGCGACCGCGGTGACCGCTATCTATCCGCAGGCATTTTCCCTGCCTAAAGCAGTTTTCAAGCTTGCTTACGGGGCCTAGGTCAGCCGCGCCAATCTTGAACCTGCGATGTTCGCGGTACCAATCAATCTATACAGCGGCGCTTCTTGATCCGGCCTTGGTTTCTGCAAAGTACTTGAAAACCGTTTTGATGATTTGCAGGAGTCAAATCATTCCTGCGTATCCGTGCCGCCGCCCTCTTTGGGCTTGAATTGCTTATCGCTGATTCGGAATTTATCGCGACGGTCACCCATCAGGATGCGCAAATCCTTGATGCTCAGATCGCTGACTTCATGCATGCGAATGAGCAGAGATGCGCCTACTGGCAACCTGCGATGGCGGATTTTGCTGATGACCGGCGGTGCAACCTCAAGGGCACGCGATAAAGCAGCGTCATTTTTCAGACTGAGCTTCTCGATCAACGCATCCAGCAGATTGTTAGGGTCATAAGCTACTTGATCGGCGAGTCTTGTACTGTTCATAGTGTTGTCTAATTGAGTAGTCATAATGGGTAGATAATTCCATATTGCAAGTTTATTGTACAAGGAAATGCAGTCAGGAATTCATTTTCAAAACATTAATTGCAAGCTCACTATTTTATTATTGAATTCGCAACAAAACAGCGAATTTCTTAGAATAGATATGTTAAATGGGATTGTTGTATGGCTGCAATATAGTAAAAAAATTCCCAAATAGTATTAAAAATATTGCGCCGACAATTGGAGGAGGGCAGACGCCTTGGACGCCATGCTTGAACTTGCTGCTTTATCGAAAAGAAGATGCATTTCCTAGGTACAGTTCAGTCCTTTATATGGAGAGCTACCGATGCATGACAGATTGCAAGAATTGAATTTTAGTGTAGCCAACCCGAAGGGATGGTATTTTGATAATTCGCAACGCTGTTAATGGATGGGGTTTGATCGTCACTGTAACATTCTCACGGGTGAAGATTTTTTAAAAATCGGCAATCAACCCTTGGGTCTCACACAGGAAAGAGGTGGAAATTGAAAGGGCATGCGCGTTGTTGATGCAATTTTCATCCATCGTTGCTCGATTAACGGCGGCTATTTCTTGTTGGCCGGTATCTCTACCGTAGCAAGCCCCAAAGCGTGCCAACCTTCGAGACCGATGCGGCGTAGCGTTTCAATATTCTTTTCGTAAATGTCCGATGCATCGGGGAATGCCGCGACCGCGCGTTCAATGCTGGTTTCGCGCAACAGGTGCAGGACAGGGTAGGGTGAGCGATTGGTGTAATTGTCGATATCGGTCGAACTCGTTCCTGCGAACTGGTAGTCCGGATGAAAACTGGCAACCTGGATTTCACCGTCAAGTCCGAGTTCGGCGATCGCCGCATCCGCCAGATCGAGAAAGTCGTTGTAGTCGAGAAAGTCGCGCAATACATGCGGATGGATCAACAATGCGGTGTCGCACAGCGCTGGATCCGCGCTCGCCAAGCCTTGAAGCTCGGAAACAAAGTCGCCCAGCAATTCCTTAGCGTTCTGCGCATCGCTCACCGCATAGCGAATCTGGGTTTTTACAAAGACGGATTTCGCGAACGGACAGAGATTGAGGCCGATCACCGCTTTTTCGACCCATGCATGGATGGTGGCGATGATCGCTTGCGAGGTGATCGATGTTGCGTCGTCGGCGCAGCTTGTGTTGACATCTTGGGTTGCGAATTGAATCATGGGATCGGCAAAGGAGTGGAAATAGGATTATGCGCCAATAATCAAATCAGCTATCCTTCACATCCTTCGGCGTTGTCCCGGAATCGGGCAATACATACACAAAACGACATCATGGCTCTCAAATCCACTATCTACAAAGCAGGCATTCAGATTGCCGACATGGACCGGCATTACTATCAGAATCATGCGATCACCATCGCCCGGCATCCGTCGGAAACCGACGAGAGGATGATGGTGCGAGTGCTGGCGTTCATACTCAATGCGCATGAAGCGCTTGCCTTTGGCAAGGGCTTGAGCGCTGATGATGAGCCTGACCTGTGGCAAAAGGACTTAACCGGGGCCATCGAACTTTGGATTGATGTGGGGCTTCCTGATGAAAAGCTCATTCGCAGAGCCTGCGGGCGATCTCAGACAGTAATGCTCTACACGTACGGGGGAAAGGGGGCGGATATATGGCACGACCAGAACCGTTCGAAATTGGCGAAATTGAGAAACCTCAGCATCATCAATATCCCGGTAAACATTACCCAACAGATGGCCTCCTTGGCGCAAAGAACGATGGATCTCCAATGCACCATTCAGGATGGGCAGATCTGGTTTTCAGGTGGAGAGGAAACAGTCCAAGTTGAGTTGATTGCAATCCAAACTGCAAATCGATAACGCAATATTCCAGCAAGAAATCTCTGAAGCTGCATTAATTTGGCGGCATTAACTCGGCTTTATCCATGTGCAGACCGCTTCTGATAGAGGACCGGGAAGGGCATGTGCGCGGATGAAACTCATTCGGCAGCGGGTGCGGCCGACGGGGGCATCTGAAACAGGGAAAAAATCAGGTTCTCGGTCGACGCTTTGTCGGTTGCGGGATCGAGCGGGTTCCACTCAGCGTTGTTGCGGTTGAGAATGGCGCCCATTACCATTGCTTGGGCAAGCTCTTGCCGTTGCTGGGCGGCGCTTTCCCGCTGGCGCGACATATTTTTCAATGCAAGGAAGCCGTTTGCGCAGTCTTGTTCCTGCGCCACATCGGCCTTTTTGTCTGGCGCCGGGAGCGATGCGTTGATCTCGCGCACGATCTCTTCCAGCATGACGAGGCTCTCTTCTCGCAGTTTGGACAATGCTTCGGCCATGGATGGATCCGCCTGTGCGCGCGCAAGGAGGTCCATCGCCTCTTTTTCCGACATTGCCGGCGCCTGCGCCGACTCCAGTGGTGGCTGCGTGTTGTCGTTCATCGGGAGCTCTTTCCGGAGGTTTTGGCTGTTACCAGCGACCGCTGCAAATCGAGCCGAGCCGCGACGCGATATGGTTCTGCAGGTTGTTGATCCGCGAGAACACGTGGCCGAACGTATTGTTCATCATGCTCTGCCCATAAGTGACAGGACTCGAAACGACATGCTGTGCCTGCACGAATGGATGCGAGACAGTATGAATCGCGTGATTGAACGCGTTATTGACCTGCTGTTGTACCTGCGCGATCGGGTGGGTCACCGCATACTGAGCTTGAGCAAACGGTCGAGTTAGCGCATAGTTTGTTTGGTAGGCGGCGTGGTTGAGTGTGCTTTGCAGCTGGGCAAGCGGACGGGTCACTGGGGCAAACGCCTGGTTCACATAAGGCCTAATGTACGTATTCATCAGTGTGTTATGCAGGTTTGGCGGCGAGTATGCGTGGGCCATCGCCGCAAACGAATGAGCAGTGTGCGCCCAATGATTCATGGTGTTGCCCATCGTATGCGCGAACGACGCGGCGCGCTGCATTGGCGACGTGAGGGGGTGGAGAAAATTGGGGTTTCCTCTGGGGATCGAATTATTCATGATCAGCTAGCTTTCTTTCAAATTTGCAGAAAAACGATGCTTATATGTGTCAGCCAGCCTTATCTGGTTCCCTTATATAGGCGCAGCTCGGCTTTATCCATTGATTATGTAAGTAATTGAATTTATTGGACTTTGATTGCGAAGACATGAAATCAAAAAGTCTTTGATTTCAAAGCGATTTGGCTAAAAATGGATAAAGTCGAGTTAAGAGCCGACGAGTGGCGCATTGTGAAAGCCTGCGGCCGTACCGCGCAAGTCGTCATTGACAGCAGCAATAGCAGCTCGGATCAGCAATCGCCTGACTGGCGACTACGTTATCGGGCGTGCGCTGCGCGCACTGCGCGGCTCAGGTCGATCACTGACATCGCATAGAAAAAACTGCGGTTGTATTGCGTGATGGCGAAAAAATTCGCGGCGCCCAGCCAATACTCGGTCGGCTCCAGTCCGTTTTGCAAATCGACCAGGCCGAACAGCATGGTGGGCGGCAGCTCCATACCCGGCGTTACGCCGCCGGCCTTTAATTCATCCACGCTGAATTTGGCTTGCAGGCCTTGGCCGATGAACTTCTCCCAGCCGACATTCTCGTTTTCCGCAGCCGGCGCCACGGTCACTGGGAAAACCAGCGGTTCGCCGCGCTGCCACCCATGTTGCTGCAGGAAACTGGCGACGCTGCCGATGGCATCTACCGGCGAATTGCGCAGATCGATTTTGCCGTCGTTATCGAAATCCACCGCGAATTTCCGTATGCTGCCCGGCATGAATTGCGGCCACCCGATCGCGCCTGCATAAGAACCCAGCAAGGTGAATGGATCGATGCCGGATTCCCGCGCAAAGAGCAGGGTATTTTCCAACTCGCTCCTGAAGTATTCCATGCGCGCGACGCGGTTTGCTGTATCGGGATAAGCGAATGCCAGCGTCGTGATGGCATCTATCACGCGGAAATCGCCGGTGTTGCGGCCGAAGACGGTTTCGACGCCGATGATGCCGATGATGATTTCGGGCGGTACGCCGTATTGTTTTTCCGCGCGCGCCAATGCCTCCGCATATTCATTCCAGAACGCGACGCCGGCATTGATGCGTACCGGCTCGACAAAACGCGCACGATAGGCGCGCCAGTTTTTCGGTCGGCCGGGAGGCGCCGGCTTGATCAACTGAATGGTGTTTTCGACATAACGCGTCTTGCGCAGGATGGATTCCAGTTCGGTCTTGTTGAATCCATGCTGCGCGACCATCAAGTCGATGAAATCGACAACGTCTTTCCATTGGCTGAAATTGGCAAACTCGCCAAGGTTTTCGGGGTCCAGCGCGACCTTGCGTATCTTGGCGGTCTTTTGAGACCCCTGTTTGGCATGAACGACGCCGGTCATCGCAATGGCGAGCGACAACAACGACAGGTGCAGAATGCGCCGGGACAGCGCAGGAAAAATCATCGACATTCGGCTAATAAGGATTTGAGTTGAGAAACAGTGGCGGCGGGCGACAATCTTTCTACCGTACCATATTGCACTGCTTCATAGAGATGTAAAAAGCGTGCAGCCGCAATTTTTTTGTCGGCCGCAAGCGGTGAATCGGCGGCAGTCAAGCGCGTCAAATAGGCGCGCGGTCCTTCGTGGCCGGCGCGCGCCATTCCGCGACGCGCGAACGCATCGCAAAATTTGCCGTACACCGCTTTGACAGGATCGACTCTCGGGCGCTGCATCACCAGCGGATAGGCAATGATTGCCATGACCAGTACGCCCACAGAGAACAGCAAGCCGGTCAAGGTGCGCCAATCGGCATCCTCAAACCCCAGCGACTGGATAAAATTTCTTTGCCTGTCAGGCGTGTAATTCAATACCCACTGGTTCCAGCTATTGGCAACCGCATCCCAGTTGAGGCGGATTTTGGTCAGCCATGAATCTTTGCCGAGGTTCAAATGGACCAGGCCGCCAAACAGGCGACGCGGTATCGCCGTCGTCAAATTTTGTTCGATACGTTCCGGTGCAACAGCGGCAGTCGGATCGACGCGTATCCAGCCGCGATTTTCCAGCCATACTTCGGCCCACGCATGCGCGTCCGATTGCCGTACTGTCATGTAACCGTCGATGGGATTGATTTCGCCGCCCTGGTAGCCGGTAACCACGCGCGCCGGAATATTGAGCGCGCGCATCAGCACGACGAACGCGCTCGCATAGTGTTCGCAAAATCCGGCCCGCGTGGAGAACAGAAAATCGTCCACCGTGTGCATGCCGAGCAGCGGCGGCTCCAGCGTATAACTGAATTTTTCTTCATGAAAAAACGTGAGGACTGCATTGACCAGTTGAAGCTTGTCATCGCCTTGCTGCTGCAAACGCGCCGCGAATGCCAGCGTGCGCGGGTTGTAAGTGCGCGGCAATCTCAGCCAGTCCCGGAGAGCAACGGGCGACTCGTCCGGTTGCAAATCGAAATCGACGTACGATGCAGCGTCGTAGCGCACGCGCTCATTGATCGGGCGGGCCGCCAGCAGTTGCCGATCGGTAGAAAAACCGACCGGGTTGCCGGTGATCTGCGGTGCAGCCTGCGGCAATTCCAGTGCAAACAGCCAGCGGCGGTTGTTGGGTTCCAGCGTCACTTCGTGGCGGATTGGCGCACCACGCGCGCGCAACGGTATCCGACGCTCGGGCCTGGCAAGCGACAGCTGTTGGGTCCAGACGCGGCCATCGAAATTGCCCAGCACTACGCCGCGCCAGTACAGCCGGGATTTGGGCGGTGCCGGGTCGAGAAATTTGACGCGAAACGCCACCTCGTCCGATTGCGCAAGATTCGAAATATTACCGGGCGCCATGCTGTCCGACAGCCCGGTGCGTCCCGCATTCGCGTCGCTTGGCAAACCCCACAGCGGCCCTTGAATGCGCGGGAATAAAATAAACAGCACCAGCGTGAGCGGCACTGCAAGTCCGAAAATCAGTGCGCCCAAACCGAGGCGTTTCTTGAACGACGGTACGACCCCGGTATATTGAAACGATAACTGGGTAGTCAATATCGCAATGACTGCGACGACCATCATCAGCGCGGTGGCAATGCTTTGCGAATAAAAGAAGTTCGCCAGCATCAGGAAGAAATTGACAAACACGACAGAAAACAAATCGCGCTTGGCGCGCATCTCCAGCAGCTTGAACGAGAGCAGCAACACCAGCATCGCGACGCCGGCATCGCGTCCGAAGAAGGTCTTGTAGGTGGAAAATACGCCGATCATCGAAAGCACTGCAATCGGCACCAGCACCCAGTGCGACGGCATGCGGTTGCCGCGAAACGTGATCCAGCCTCGCCACAGCAGGAGCACGCCGCACATCCATGGCGTCCATGGCGGCAGATGTCCGATATGCGGCGCCAGCACCAAGCTACATGCGGCCAGCAGCAATAGCGTGTCGGCTTTGTCGCGCGACATCGGGCGGGCTGTGCTCGACAGGCGTGGCAGCTTCATCATTGGTACAGCGCCAAGGCTTGCAGGCAGGCTTCGCGATGGGCCGGGCCGATTGCGGCAGGGAACGTGATGTCGCCCAGGCGAAACGCATAGGCCAAGCCGTGCGCCTCTGCGTTGAGCACCCAGCGCGTCATGCGGGATAATTTCATTTCGATATCCATGCCGCGCGGCAGTGTTGACATGTCGATGCACAGTTCACTGGCGGCGGCGCCCTCAAAATGTTTCGTCACCAGCGTGCCGCCGGATTCGGGATCGATTCTGGCGATTTGGCGCCACGCCAGCAGTTTCATGGAGTCGCCTGCCTGATACGCGCGCACCCCTGCAAAATCGTCGTGTCCGGCGCGTCCTTGGCCGTCTTCCTTTTCTTCGCCTGCCATCGGCAATGGCGGCGCATTGTCTTCCGGATGCGGATACACCAATGCTCTTGCATCCGGTTGCCAGTAACTCCATGCGCGCAGAAAGCCGAGCGGAAAGCGGGTTTGCAGCCGCACGCGCGGCGCGTGTAACAATCCGCGTTGCGCTGCCTTGACCGCCAGCGTCACGCTGCGCGTGGCATGGGCGGAGATATCAACCGCCTGTTCGAGAGCGGGCAAGTTTTCACCGATGAAACCGAGCCAGATCGCATAGCGGTCATGCTTGCGGCGATTGATCAAATGCAGTTCGAATTGCGCTTCTTCACCGGCAAACACCGATTGCGCGCGGCCCGCCGCCAAATGCAGATGCGCGAGATTGCGAAAGGTCAGATGCATATCGATCACCGCGCATGCGGCGATCAGAAAGGTGAGGGCAAAACCCAGGCTGAGCGTGTAATTGACCGACCCGATGAAGAGCACGACCAGCATCACGCCCAATGCCAATCCGGCCGCCGTCGGAATGATGAACACGCGACGCTGATGGAGAAAGACCTCGCCCGGCTCGGCATCGCGCAACTGGAAGAGCCATTGGTTGATGGTGTTGCGGATCATCACGGATTTGAACATCGTCAATCCGACATCAGACAGCAACCGATTTCATTAATTGCAGCACCAGATCGCGACTGCCCAAGGCGGTGCCGCCGGCTGATTTCAAGGGGCGCAGGCGGTGGGCGGTGACCGGCACCAATACGGCTTGCACGTCTTCCGGAATAACGTGATTGCGCCCCTCCATCGCGGCCCACGCGCGTGCTGCCTGCACCAAGGCAATCGCTGCGCGCGGGCTCAAACCTTCCGCAAAAAAGCCATTCTGGCGCGATGCCTGCGCCAATGCCTGCACGTAATCGATCAACGACGATGAGGTGTGCACCTGTTTCAGCGCTTCCTGTGCCGCCATCAGCTCGGCCGGCTGCATCGCCATGTGCATCGCCTTCAGGAGTGTGCGCCTGTCCTCTCCCAACAGCAACGCGCGTTCGGATGCCGCGTCCGGATAACCTAAGGACAGGCACATCAGGAAACGATCCAACTGCGATTCCGGCAATTGGAAAGTGCCGATCTGATGGGTTGGATTCTGCGTCGCAATGACAAAAAACGGCGCCGGCAAATCGCGCGTGACGCCATCGGCCGTGACTTGCCGCTCTTCCATCGCTTCCAGCAGCGCGGATTGCGTCTTCGGCGTCGCACGGTTGATTTCATCGGCCAGCAGCACCTGGGTAAAAACGGGGCCGGGATGGAACGCAAAGCCGTTCTTCTCGCGGTCGAAAATGGAAATGCCGACCACATCCGCCGGCAACAGGTCACTGGTGAATTGAATCCGGTTGAATTTCAAGCCCAGCGAAACGGCCAGCGCATGCGCCAGTGTCGTCTTGCCAACGCCCGGCACGTCCTCGATCAACAGGTGACCGCCGGCCAGCAGGCACACCAGCGACTGGCGGATTTGCAGATCCTTGCCGACGACGATTCGACTGACTTGCTTTGCAACGGCATGGATTTTTGCGAACATTGAATTTCCGTGGCAGGGTGGAGCAGGAGGAGGTTGCTTGTCCATTTCAAAAAGCACTTGAGCGTCGTCAACCGGCGCGCGTCACTCTCTTGAATTGGCAACCGTATGCTTTATGGTATTGTTTTTAACTATACGATTCTATTCGAGAATGCCAAGCTTGATTGCGCTATCCACCGACGACGACTGATGACCACCGCTCTCTATACCCACCCGGAATGCAAGCTCCATGAAATGGGGGCCTGGCACCCGGAGTGCCCAGATCGTTTGACAGCGATCGAGGACCAACTGATCGCGAGCCGTATCGATGGCTTTCTCGATTACCGCGAAGCACCCGAAGCCGACGTTGCCCACATCACCCGTGTCCATACCGCCAATACCGTTGCGTCGATACGGGATCACGCACCGCCGTTGACCGATCGCCATTCCGGTTACTACCCGCTCGACGGCGACACTGCGCTCAATGCACATAGCTGGAAAGCGGCGCTGCGTGCAGCCGGCGCGGCAGTCGCGGCAACCGATGCGGTGATCGCCGGTGAACTGGACAATGCGTTTTGTGCGATCCGTCCGCCCGGGCATCATGCACGGCCTTCGGGACCGATGGGGTTTTGCCTGTTCAACAATGTGGCGATTGCGGCCAAACATGCACTGGAAGCACATGGTTTGCAACGCATCGCGATTGTCGATTTTGACGTCCATCACGGCAACGGTACCGAGGAAGCGTTTCTCGATGAGTCCCGGGTATTGATGGTGAGTTTTTTTCAGCACCCGTTTTATCCGTACAGCGGCGTTGCGCGCGATGGATACGCGCGCGCCAATGCAGTCAACGTGCCGGTGCCGGCGTACACCGACGGCAATGCCGTGCGTCAGTTGGTGATGGAAAAATGGCTGCCGGCGTTGCATGCGCATCGTCCTGAAATGATCTTCATCTCGGCCGGTTTCGATGCGCACCGCGAAGACGACATGGGGCAAATGGCGCTGGTCGAAGCGGATTATGCATGGCTCACGCAACAGGTAATGACGATCGCGAAGCAATACGCGCAAGGGCGCATCGTCAGCTGTCTGGAGGGCGGCTACAATCTGTCGGCGTTGGGCCGCAGCGTCGCGGCGCACCTGAAGGTGCTGGCCGAACTGGATTGATGCCGCGCCGTCGAATCGATTGAATTCCAGTCGTCGATAGGGGCAACAGGTAAAATAGCGGCTTGCTCCTCAAATAAGTCTCGCATGTCCATACAATGGTTCCCCGGTCACATGAACGCCGCCCGCAAAAAGGCGGCGGAAGCCATGGAAAAGACCGATATGATTATCGAAGTGCTGGATGCGCGTCTGCCGCAAGCCAGTTGTAACCCGATGATCGAACAGCTGCGCCTGCATCGTCAGCGTCCCTGCCTCAAAATTCTCAACAAAAGCGACCTGGCCGACCCTGTGGCGACCAAGGCGTGGATCGAGTATTACAACCGGCAAAAGAATGTGCATGCAGTGGCGCTCAGTTGCAAGAAGCCGGCCGATGTCGCGAAAGTCACGGGTTTTTGCCTGAAGCTGGCGCCGCATCGCGGCACTGCGTTGAAGCCGCTACGCATGATGATCATGGGCATTCCGAACGTCGGTAAATCGACGCTGATGAACGCATTGCTCAAGCGCCGCGTCGCCGCCGTGGGCGATGAACCGGCGGTGACCAAGACCCAGCAGCGCCTGTATCTCGGCAATAACATGGTGCTGATCGATACGCCCGGCATGCTGTGGCCGAAGATCGCGCACCCGAGCGATGGTTTGATGCTGGCCGCCAGTCATGCGATCGGCAGCAATGCGCTGATCGAGGAAGAAGTCGCGACCTTCCTGGCGGACCAGATACTGGCGCGTTATCCGCAATACATCACCGCGCGTTATGGCATGCCGACCATGGGGATTGATGGCGTCAGCGTGATTGAAGGCGTCGCGCAGAAGCGCGGTTTTCGCTTGAAAGGCGGCGACCTGGATCTCGAAAAAGCCGCGCATACTTTTTTGCAGGACTATCGTACCGGGACGCTCGGCCGCATCAGTCTTGAAACGCCGGCAAGCCGCATCGCATTGTTGGCGAGCTATGTTCCGCCGCCGTCATTGGGCGAGCAGCCGGAAGCGGCGGACGAGGTCGGCGACCACGATTGATTTCAGAAACCCAGGTCCGCAAGTAAATCGTCCATCGGTACGCGTCGTGTCGCAGCCGACGAAGCACATTCGCGAACGCACTCAACCGGCGGCCAGCAGATGCGCCGCATGCGCCTGTTGCAATGCGTGGTCCTTGTCGTCGTGCGTCAGGGAGGAGAGGATGGCATGGTCATCAAACCGGAAACGGCACAAAAGAGAACTGGATGTGGCCAGGTTCATGATTTGCGGAAGCGACAGATTCAATAGCAAGTCAGACAGTTCGCGACTCAATCCCAAGTGGGCCATCGTCGTCGCGTCATCATCCCTCAACAGGCGCTGTGCCAGCAGCAGATAAGACAGGTTGATGCTCCTGATCTCATTGGTGATGCTATTTCCGCCCATATTGACTTCCGATCTTGAAGCTGCTTGCGGCTTTTTATTGGTCATATATCCAGATTGTGGTTATGCCATCGATGACTTGAGGGCGCGCGCAGAAATAACCAATTCATAACCAACTTATTTCTGTACGAGTTCTTACTATGAAATAGTTTTAAATGCGAATAAGTTGGAATCATTATCTATATTGGCGAAGCATTTGTCTTGTTGTGTATAGGTCTTGTTTCTATCACGCGACAGTCCGGTTGGCCCCCATTGTTTCGGCAGCCTGCTTGGTGGTCTTGGCTAACTGCTCATAATTGCGATTGGTTTCAGTGATGTGGGCTTGCGCTGCTTTGGCCAACTCTGCACGTATGCCGGAAGCGATACCAGCGACCTGACGGCCATAAGCGAGGGCTTTTTCAATATTCGGCTGTGCCTGGGCGGCGGTGAGCGAGAAAAATTCCCGTGGGTCTTTAACCAGCAGGAGCTGTTGGGTGATAAAGGTTGATTCATCCAGCGAAGCTTTAACGACCGTCATGTTCAGGTCTGTCAACTTCCCGACGTTTTCCAGCGCCTTGCTGGTCAGATCCGTCCATAGCGCCAGTTGCGTTTCAAAATGCGTTTTGGTGGTGCTTGCGATTTGATTCTGAATAGACGACAGCATTAGTTTTCCTTAAGGGGGGCGATTGGGATACCCGACAAAATGTACGGAGTTCATGCGTATGCAACGTCTTCGTGTTTGCGTACAAAGCGTCTGTAAACTTGCAGGGATTGATTCGATGACAAGTGGCGTAACCTTGGGATTGTAGTTTTATTCAATACTGAATCAACCTGTAAAGATTCCGAGCTTGCATTTTCTTATTTCATCTGGTTAATCTTTAAATGCGTTTCCATAAAGAAATATGGACATCTGCAAGGGCAAAACCGGGCGCACCATAAAAAAAGCCTCCGAGATGTTCATCTCGGAGGCTCATTCGTACTACCTGTAGCGATGCGGTTCCGGCGCCGCTTGCGCGTTACCGGAACAGGTACGGCAATTACATCATGCCGTCCATGCCACCCATACCGCCCATGCCACCCATACCGCCCATGCCACCGGCAGCTGGTTTGTCTTCAGCCAGTTCGCACACCATGCAATCGGTGGTCAGCATCAGCGACGCGATCGATGCAGCATTTTGCAATGCCGAACGGGTTACCTTGGCTGGATCCAGCACGCCCATTTCGACCAGGTCGCCGTAGGTGCCGTTGGCAGCGTTGTAACCGAAGTTACCTTTGCCTTCGAGTACCTTGGCAACGACGACAGAGGCTTCGTCGCCGGCGTTTTGAACGATCATGCGCAGCGGCTCTTCCATCGCGCGCAACACGATCTTGATGCCTGCATCCTGATCGGGATTGTCGCCTTTGACGGTGATGTTGGCACGTGCGCGCAGCAGTGCAACGCCGCCGCCGGGAACGATGCCTTCTTCAACGGCGGCACGGGTTGCGTGCAGCGCGTCTTCCACGCGGGCTTTTTTCTCTTTCATTTCAACTTCGGTGGCAGCACCGACTTTGATCACGGCCACGCCGCCGGCGAGTTTTGCAACGCGCTCTTGCAGTTTTTCGCGGTCGTAGTCGGACGTCGCTTCTTCGATCTGGACGCGCACTTGCTTGACGCGCGCTTCGATGTTGGCAGCTTGGCCGGCGCCGTCGATCAGCGTGGTGTTTTCCTTGCCGATTTCAATACGCTTGGCTTGGCCGAGGTCGGTCAATGCCGCTTTTTCGAGAGTCAGGCCGACTTCTTCAGCGATCACTTGGCCGCCGGTCAGGATAGCGATGTCTTCCAGCATGGCTTTGCGACGGTCGCCGAAGCCAGGGGCCTTGACGGCGCAGGTTTTCAGGATGCCGCGGATGTTGTTGACGACCAGCGTGGCGAGCGCTTCGCCTTCGATGTCTTCTGCGATGATCAGCAGTGGACGGCCGGCTTTGGCAACTTGCTCCAGGATCGGCAACAGGTCACGGATGTTGGAGATTTTCTTGTCGCACAGCAGAACGAACGGGTTCTCGAGGATCGCGACTTGTTTTTCCGGATTGTTGATGAAGTACGGGGACAGGTAGCCACGGTCGAATTGCATGCCTTCGACGATGTCCAGTTCGTCGTTCAGGGATTTGCCGTCTTCAACTGTGATGACGCCTTCCTTGCCGACTTTTTCCATCGCTTCTGCAATGCGCTCGCCGATCGATGCGTCGCTGTTGGCGGAGATCGAACCGACTTGGGCGATTTCTTTCGATGTGGTGCAAGGCTTGGCGATTTTTTTCAGTTCTTCGACAGTGGCGGCAACCGCTTTGTCGATACCGCGCTTCAGGTCCATCGGGTTCATGCCGGCGGCAACGAATTTCATGCCTTCACGCACGATCGCTTGGGCCAGCACGGTTGCGGTGGTCGTACCGTCGCCCGCGTTGTCGGAAGTCTTGGAAGCGACTTCCTTGACCATTTGCGCGCCCATGTTCATGAGCTTGTCTTTGAGTTCGATCTCTTTGGCAACCGAAACACCGTCCTTGGTGACGGTCGGGGCGCCGAAGGAGCGCTCGAGCACAACGTTACGGCCTTTAGGGCCCAGGGTTACTTTTACTGCGTTGGCGAGAATGTTCACGCCTTCGACCATCTTGGCACGGGCGGCGTCGCCGAAAATGACTTCTTTAGCTGCCATGGTTATTACTCCTTAGTATTCGTTTGTAGATGCTGATACGTATGATGCAAGGTCACTGGATCCCCGCCTGCGCGGGGACTTGGAGAGTCCGGGGGACTGTCCAAGAGCACTGTTTCCAATCGCGCTGCGCGCTCTTGGACATTGCCGTCACTTTTGGACGATTGCCATGATGTCTTCTTCGCGCATCACGAGCAGTTCTTCGCCCTCGACCTTGACGCTCTGGCCAGAGTATTTGCCGAACAGCACGCGGTCGCCGACTTTGACGTCGAGCGGGCGAACTTTGCCATCTTCAAGGATCTTGCCGTTACCAATAGCCAGAACCTGACCTTGATCCGGCTTTTCTGCTGCTGCTTCTGGGAGAACGATGCCGGACGCAGTTTTGGTTTCCTGGTCGAGGCGCTTGACGATGACGCGATCGTGCAAAGGACGAAGGTTCATACAAACTCCTTTAAATTCAATTGGTTATGTTATTTGCGGCAAACTTGCAGCAAAGCATGCTTCACTCTGCAGTCTGTCCGCACGAGAAAAGTTGGTAGGTCAGGAAGAGTTGTTAGCACTCTCACCTAACGAGTGCTAAGTATAGGGGCGGTTAGTCGTTTTTTCAAGTCAAGGTGATATTTTGTCGCAGGTTCCCAGTCTTCCCGCACATACGGCCGGTCGTGGCCGGAAAGATAAAGCGCGACGCCTTTCATCCAACGTTGTGTGGGCGCCGGTTTTGCATTGGAGGTGGGGAAGAGCGCCAGCAGGCTGAGCGCAATCAGCCACCGATTCAGCCAGGGCTTGCGCAACGGGGCTGAAATCCACATGAAGCCAAGACTGACGAATGCGCCGAGCATGCATCCCGCCGCCGCCTCTGAAATCGAATGGGCTTGCACCTCGACCCGCGAAACGCCGAGCAATATGCCGAGCAGGAAGCCGCAGCCTATTCCCATGGTCCGCATAGCCGGCGGCGATTTCTGCAGCATCAGATAAAAAATGACCGGAATGACCGCGGTCGCGCGCATTGCATGGCCGCTGATGCCGGTGAAGTCAAGCGCGCGTATGCCGATACCCCATCCGATAAACGCGATTTTTGTGGCGGCGACCAGCACTAGTCCCAAGGTAAAGAGTCCGGACCACCAAAACGCCATGCGCCACGCGCGCCCGACCACGAGCCACATGACGATGGCCGCGGCAGCGGGCATCATGACGATGCTGTCGCCAAAGCTGGTTATTTTCATCCATGGAATCATAAAAATATGGCAACGCTTTCATTGCAAGAAAGAGACGCAAACAATGGCTCTCGCATACTCAAGAAGCGCGTAACGTCGGTGGTTGGTTCGGTTAAGTCGGTCATGCTTATTTAAAACTACTTTGGGAGCAATGCCGTTGATTAAATTCAAGCGGCGCCTAGTTTCCGGAAGCGACGCGCAACAGTTGCAAGCGCAAGCTGTTGAGCCATTTTATTTCAGAAAATCCGGCCGATGGATACATTCGCTACCATACTGGTCTTCAAAAAATAATTCTGGAGCTTCGATTGGACCATTTTTTTCATCTCGACACCGTTGCCATCATGATCAGCACGGTGTTACTGCTGTTGTATTACGTATTTCTCGCTTATCGGGTACGCGCCACTCCGGCGTATACGATCCATGCGATCAATGACAAAGCGCGCCTGCTATGGGTGCTCGATGTAATGGAAAATCGCGGCAAGGATGTGATGGCAGTACAGACGCTGCGCAATTTTGCGATGGCGGCAACCTTCAAGGCATCCTCGGCCATCCTGCTGATCATGGGCACGCTGACCTTGTCCGGCCAGGCCGAAAGCATGGCGAAGACATGGCATGTGCTCAGCATCGCCGGTTCGTCCGGTCCGGAATGGTGGATCATCAAGGTCATGGCGTTGCTGACGGTGTTGATCGTCGCATTCTTCGCGTTTGCGCTGGCGATTCGCTTGATGAACCATGTTGTGTTCATGATCAATTTGCCGAAAGCCGATGCGCAAGGAATCCTGGCGCCGGAACAGGTTGCGCAACGTCTGAATCAGGCGGGCGTTTTTTACCGCATCGGCATGCGTGCATTTTTTATTGCAGTGCCGCTTGCATTCTGGCTATTCGGGTCGGTTTTTTTGATTGCATCCACACTGGGTTTGATCGTCGTTCTGTATTTTTTGGACCGGAATCCATTGTCGTGATGTGACGCAATGCATGCCGCAGCTGCGCGCCGGATCATGGCGCAATCCATTCATCCAAACTTGCCAATATTCAGCACGGAGCAGGCCATGACAACGAGCAGGATAGAACATGACACCTTCGGTGCGATCGACGTGCGGGGCGATCGCTTATGGGGGGCGCAGACGCAGCGCTCTTTGGAACATTTCCATATTTCGAGCGAACGCATGCCGCGCGAACTGATCATTGCGCTGGCTGCGGTCAAACGCGCCTGCGCGATCGTCAATCGCGATCTCGGCCGTCTCGATGCCAGGAAAGCGGATGCGATTGTGCAGGCGGCCGAAGAAGTGATCGCCGGCGTGCACGACCAGGAGTTTCCGCTGTCGGTATGGCAGACCGGTTCCGGCACGCAGACCAACATGAACATGAACGAGGTGCTCGCCAATCGCGCGTCGGAGTTGCTGGGCGGCGTGCGCGGCGCGGCGCGTATCGTGCATCCAAATGACGAGGTCAACCTCGGCCAGTCGTCCAATGATATTTTCCCGACCGCGATGCATGTTGCGGCCAGTCACGCAGCGGCCCATGATTTGTTGCCGGCGCTACGCGCGCTGCGCGCCACGCTAGATGCAAAATCCCGTGCGTTTTCCGATATCGTCAAAATCGGGCGCACCCATTTGCAGGATGCGACGCCGCTCACGCTCGGCCAGGAATTTTCAGGCTACGTCGCGCAACTCGATCATGCGGAATGGTTCATCGCCGCCACCCTGCACGCGCTGCTTGAATTGGCAGTCGGCGGCACTGCGGTCGGCACTGGATTGAATACCCATGCCGAATTCGGCGACCGCGTCGCAGCCGAACTGGCACGGGGCAGCGGCTTGCCTTTCAAGAGCGCCGCCAACAAGTTTGCCGCACTGGCGTCGCATGATGCGATGGTGGCGGCGCATGGCGCATTCAAAACGCTGGCGGCGGCGCTGATGAAAATTGCGAACGACGTGCGCTGGCTCGCATCCGGGCCGCGTTCCGGGCTGGGCGAAATCCGCATCCCGGAAAATGAGCCGGGCAGTTCGATCATGCCGGGCAAGGTCAATCCGACCCAGTGTGAAGCGCTCACGATGCTGTGCTGCCAGGTGTTCGGCAATGATGTCGCGATCAATTTCGGCGGCGCGTCCGGCCATTTCGAGCTGAATGTTTTCAAACCGCTCATTGCCCATAATTTCCTGCAGAGTGCGCGCATGCTGGCGGAGGGCATGAAGAGTTTCGACGCGCATTGCGCGCGCGGCATCGAGGCCAATCGGGAGCGCATCGCGGACTTGTTGGCGGGTTCGCTGATGCTGGTGACGGCGTTGACGCCGCACATCGGCTACGACAAGGCGGCGCAGATCGCGAAGCACGCGCATGCGCACGGCAGCACGCTGAAGCAGGCGGCGCTGGCGCTGGGCCATGTCACCGAAGAAGAGTTCGAGCGCTGGGTGCAACCGGCGGCGATGACGCATCCGGATGCTGAAAGATAGAGCTGATGAAGTAGCAGCGATCCGGAAAACTTGAATTTTTCGGGGCGAATCTAGGTTGATGCCGACACCGATGCGCTTTCCGCTTTTCGGCTATCCTTGCGTCCAATCAGGTGCGCCCGGTCGCGCATTGCAAAGCAAACAAGGAAGGAAACGCCATTGAGCGATCTGCTAACCCGCCGTCTTTCTCTGCTGGCAACAGATGTCAATCGCAGTCTGCTTGCGCAAGGCTTGCGCGGCATCGAGCGCGAAACCCTGCGCGTCGACGCGCGCGGCGACTTGGCACTGACGCCGCATCCGCGCGCGCTTGGCGCGGCGCTCACGCATCCGCAAATCACGACCGATTATGCCGAGTCTTTGCTTGAATTTATTACCCCGGCGGAGCACGACATTGCAACGGCGCTAGCCGAACTCGATGCGATCCACCGTTTTGCGTATACAGAAATCGGCGATGAACTGCTGTGGAGCCAGTCCATGCCGTGCCGCTTGCCCGACGAAGATGCGATTCCGATTGCATGGTATGGGACATCGCACATCGGCATGCTCAAACACGTGTACCGGCGCGGACTGGCGCTGCGCTACGGCAAGTACATGCAATGCATTGCCGGCATTCATTACAACTTTTCACTGGCCGAGGACTTGTGGCGCGTGCTGCAGGAGGCGGAGCGCGCGCCCGGTTCCATCAAGGATTTTCAATCGGAAAGCTATATCGCGCTGATTCGCAATTTTCATCGGTACAGTTGGCTGCTGATGTATCTGTTCGGCGCATCGCCGGCGCTGTCCTCGCAGTTTTTGCACGGGCGTGCGCATCAGTTGGAGACATTATCCGAGGACACCTTGTATCTGCCATATGCCACCAGTCTGCGCATGAGCGATCTGGGTTACCAGAACAATGCACAGTCCGGGCTGGTGCCGCCGTACAACACGTTGCATGACTACATGCGCAGCCTGTCGCGCGCGGTCCGGCAGCCCTACGCGCCCTATGAAAAGATCGGCACCCGGCGCGACGGTGAATGGGTTCAGATCAACAGCAACGTGCTGCAGATCGAGAACGAATTTTACGCAACGATCCGGCCCAAGCGCGTCATTCGAACCGGTGAGCGGCCGGTCGAAGCATTGTGCGCGCGCGGCGTCCAGTACATTGAAGTGCGCTGCATGGATGTCGATCCGTTCGAACCGCTCGGGATCGGTCTGGAAACATCGCGTTTTCTCGATGCGTTTCTGTTGTACTGTGCGCTCGAAGAAAGTCCGCCGACCCATGATGCCGAGGGACGCGAGAACACGGAAAATTTTGCGCGTACGGTCAAGCAGGGGCGGCGGCCGGGCCTCAGCTTGCAACGCGGCGGCGCCGCGATCGACATGCAGGCATGGGGGCTGGCGCTGCTGGAGCGGATCGGCGCGGCGGCCGCGCTGCTCGATGCGCAACGGGGCGGCGACGTCCATGCGCGCGCGCTGCAGACGCAACGGGACAAGCTGCACTCGCCCGAACTGACGCCCTCGGCGCAGGTACTGGCCGCGCTGACGGCAAACGGCGGGTCGTTCGCGGCATTCGCGATGCGTCAGAGCGCGGTGCATGCCGCCGATTTTCGCGCGCGCCCTTTGAGCACGGACGAACGCGCGTACTACACATCGCTGGTGCATGCCTCGCTGGCGGAGCAGGAGCAGATGGAGCGTACG
>CAMLDH010000018.1 GCA_946478765.1 uncultured Oxalobacteraceae bacterium
GAGATAGACCTTGGTGACTGGAGTTCAGACGTGTGCTCTTCCGATCTTCCGGCATCAATTTCGGATGAGGATAAGAAGACAGACCTTTGCCATCGACTTCGCGGCGGAAGTTGAGCAACTGCTCTTCGCTCAATCTGCCTTCCAGGAAGGCGCGCGCGTAAATGCCGGGCGAGGAGTGCCCCTGGATATACAGCAAATCGCCGCCGTGGTCTGCGGTCGGCGCATGCCAAAAATGATTGAAGCCGATACCCAGCATATTGGCCAACGATGCGAAGCTGGAAATATGGCCGCCGAGATCGCCATCGGCGCGGTTGGTCTTGACCACCATCGCCATCGCATTCCAGCGCATCCAGGAACGCAAGCGCTCTTCGTATTCGAGATTGCCGGGGCAGTGTTCACCCAGATGGGCGGGAATAGTATTGACGTAGGCGGTATTGCTGGAAAACGGGATGTGCGCGCCGCGGCGGCGGGCCAGATCGACCATGCGCTCCATCAGATAGTGCGCGCGCTCGGGACCCTCGGTTTCAATCACGGCTTCAAGCGCGTCGAGCCATTCTTGCGTTTCCATTACATCGGGATCGTTGGCGGCTTGCGCCATCACTTGGTCTAGCTGTGCTGACATGGTGCGTCTCCTGTTTGGTTACCTAACCGGCTTAGACATCGCGATCAGGTATTTTTTGAACAAATTTTTCGGCGATTGTTTGGTTTACTAAAATATTTTACCAGCACTTTACATCTTTTCAAATAGCGATATCAAATACCGCATTATGAAATTTCAGCAAAGGACAATGCCTCGAAAAATCCACTAAACCCGGCATAACATGATGAACTCGGACGTTTTGCACAGTTTCGCGGGGCGGTCGTCTTATAATCTCAATTTAACCTGCATCCATTTCCACGCCGACCATGCCTGCACAACTGATCAACGGAACCCTGCTCTCTCAACAATTGCGTGCCGATGTCGCCAGACGCGCCGCCGCCCTCACTGCCAAAGGCAAACAGCCGGGCCTGGCAGTCGTCCTCGTTGGCGACGATCCCGCCAGCCACGTGTATGTACGCAACAAGGTCAAGGCGTGCGCCGATGCCGGCTTTCACTCCGTTCTCGAAAAGTATGAGAGCACGCTATCTGAAGCGGAATTGCTCAAGCGCATCGATGCCCTGAACAAGGACCCTTTGATCCACGGCATCCTGGTGCAGATGCCTTTGCCGAAGCACATCGATCCGCACAAGGTAATCGAAGCGATCGCCACGCACAAGGATGTCGACGGCTACTCGGTGCTGAGCGCCGGCGAACTGTTGACTGGCTTGCCCGGCTTTCGGCCATGCACGCCTTACGGCTGCATGAAGATGATCGAAAGCACCGGCTATGATTTGCGCGGCAAGCACGCGGTGGTCATCGGCCGCAGCAATACTGTCGGCAAACCGATGGCGCTGCTGCTATTGCAAGCCAACGCGACCGTCACCATATGCCATAGCGGCACTCCCGATCTGGCCTATCACACCCGCCAAGCCGATGTCGTCGTGGCCGCAGTCGGCCGGCGCAATACGCTGACCGGCGACATGATCAAACCCGGCGCGGTGGTAATCGATGTCGGCATCAATCGTGATGACAACGGCAAGTTGTGCGGCGATGTCGATTTCGACAGCGCCAAGGAAGTGGCAGGCTACCTATCCCCGGTGCCGGGCGGCGTCGGACCCATGACAATCACGATGCTTCTGGTGAATACCATTGAAGCTGCTGAAAGAACCTGAACCTGATGAACACGACACTATTGAATCCGTTGCTCGATTTTTCCGACCTGCCGCGCTTCGACGCCGTCAAGCCCGAACATGTGACACCCGCAATCGATACGCTGCTCGACCAGAACCGTGCCGTCGTGACGCAACTGGAAGCACCGTCAGCGCAAGTGACGTGGGCCGATTTTGTCGAACCCTTGGAAAGGGTCACCGAAAAACTGGGTCGCGCATGGGGCATCGTCGGCCACTTGAACGCCGTGGTCGACACGCCGGAATTGCGCGCCGCGTACAATGAAAATCTGCCGAAGGTGACCGAGTTCTGGACCGAACTGTCGCAAAATCTCGCGCTGTTCCAAAAGTACAAGGCGCTCAGCGCCAGTCCGGAATACGCAACGCTTTCCGCGCCGCGCAAGAAAATCATCGAAAATGCGTTGCGCGATTTTCGTCTGGGTGGCGCAGAATTGTCGGACGAGAAAAAGCAGCGTTTTGCGGACATCCAGGAAAAGCAGGCCGCGTTATCGACCCGGTTTTCCGAAAACGTGCTGGATGCCACCAACGACTATGCGCTCTTTATTGAAGACGAATCGGAACTGGCCGGCTTGCCGGATGACGCCAAACAGGCAGCCCGTGCCGCTGCAGACAAAGACGGCAAGTCCGGCCATAAATTCACGCTGCACTTTCCCTCCTACTTCCCGATCCTGCAATACGCGGACAAGCGCGCATTGCGCGAGACGATCTATCGCGCCAATACAACCAAGGCGTCCGAACTGGGCGCCAAACCGGAATGGGACAATACGCAAAATATCGTCGAACTTTTAAAGCTGCGCAACGAAGAAGCGAAACTGCTGGATTACAAAAATTTTGCGGAAGTGTCGCTGGTGCCGAAGATGGCGCAAACGCCGGAGCAGGTGATCGGCTTCCTGGAAGACTTGGCGCAGCGCGCGCGGCCATATGCGGAAAATGACTTGGCCGAACTGCGCGCATTCGCACAAAAAGAACTCGGCATCGACACGCTGGAAGCATGGGATATCACCTATGCATCCGAAAAACTGCGCGAACGGCGTTATGCGTTTTCGGAACAGGAAGTCAAACAATACTTCCCTGAGCAAAAGGTCATCGACGGCTTGTTCCGCGTGGTACAGACTTTGTTTTCGGTGGACATCAAACCGGACACGGCGCCGACCTGGCACAAGGATGTGAAGTTCTTCCGCATCGAAAGAAACGGCCAACTGATCGGCCAGTTTTACCTGGATCTGTACGCGCGCAGCGGCAAACGCGGCGGCGCCTGGATGGACGATGCGCGCGGCCGCCGCAAGACGCCCGAGGGTGTGCAAACACCGGTCGCTTATCTGACCTGCAATTTCACCGAACCCGCGGTCATCGACGGCAAGACCAAACCGGCGCTGTTCACGCACGATGAAGTCATTACGCTGTTCCACGAATTCGGCCATGGTTTGCACCACATGCTCACGCAAGTCGAGGAACTCGGCGTTTCCGGCATCTCGGGCGTGGAATGGGATGCGGTCGAACTGCCGTCGCAATTCATGGAAAATTTTTGCTGGGAATGGGATGTGCTGCAGCACATGACCGCGCATGCAGAAACGGGAGCGACACTACCACGCGCGCTGTTCGACAAGATGATCGCGGCCAAGAATTTTCAGTCCGGTTTGCAGACCTTGCGTCAAGTGGAATTCTCCTTACTCGATATGCACTTGCACTTCGACTATGATCCATCCGGCATGAAGACCGTGCAGGATCTGGTGGGTGAAGTGCGCCATCGATTTGCGGTCTTGACTCCACCGGCGTTCAACCGTTTTCAGCATTCGTTCGGCCACATCTTCGCGGGCGGTTATGCCGCCGGTTACTATAGTTACAAGTGGGCGGAAGTGTTGTCGGCCGATGCCTATAGCGCATTCGAAGAAGCCAGTGCGACTTGCGGCAATATCCTGATGTCGGAAACCGGCCAAAAATTTCAGCAGGAAATCCTGGCAATGGGCGGCTCGCGTCCTGCGATTGAATCGTTCAAGGCATTCCGCGGCAGAGAACCGAGTATTGATGCGCTGCTGCGCCACAGCGGCATGACATCCTGAATATCCTTACGTGGGAATAAATATGAGACCACATGCGTTACCGTTATTGTTGCTGATGTGCGCAGCAAGTGCGCATGCGCAATTGTATAAATGGGTCGGACCGGATGGCAAAGTGACATACAGCGATACGCCGCCGCCCTCCTCTGCCAAACAGGTCGAAACCAGACCGGTGGGCGGCGGCGGAAGCGATGGCGCCGATCTTCCCTATGCATTGGCGGAAGCGGTCAAAAACCATCCGGTGACGCTCTACACCACGGCCAACTGCGATGCCTGCGATACAGGACGCAAACTGCTTAATACCCGCGGCATTCCGTTTTCGGAAAAAACCGTCAGCAGCAACGACGATTTGGTGCGACTGAAGCAGGCGGGCGGCGACGCGCATCTGCCATTCCTGACAGTCGGACGCAATAAGCAACAGGGATTCGAATCCGATGCATGGAACAACCTGCTGACGATCGCCGGTTATCCCGATGCCAACATGCTGCCAAAAACCTATCGCCATCCCCAAGCAATCTCTGCGGCGCCGAAAGCGGTAACGAGCAAACCGGAAAAGCCGGCAAACGGCGAAACAGGTGCGACCGCCAAACCCAATAGCGTGGAACTCCCGCCGGCCACCGGCAATGCGCCGCCCGGGTTTCGTTTTTGATTGAAATGATCAAGTTCGCCGAGTTTGCCGGGCTGCGATCGACGCGCAAGCAATGCAACTGATCCGGATTCCTTATTCTTCATCCCATGACCCGTATCGACTTTCACAGTAACGTCCCCGACAAGATCGTCTATGCCTGCCGCCTGGTGCGCAAGGCGCGCGCCGCCGATTGCCAAATCGTATTGCTGGCCGCGGACCGCAGCCATCTGGCGGCATTGGATGAAGCGCTCTGGACATTTTCCGAACAGGATTTCTTGCCGCATGTGATCGCAGGCGATGCCTTGGCTGCGCAAACGCCGGTCGTGCTGACCGACAACGATGCAGTGGAATTGCCCCACCACCAGATTTTGATCAATCTCTCTGGAACGACACCCAATCATTTCGCGCGATTCGAACGCATGTTTGAAATCATCTCATCCGATGACACGGACAAGATGGCGGGACGCGAGCGCTATCGTTTCTATCAGCAACGTGGTTATCCATTGACTCACTTTGTCGCCGAAAAATCATGAACAACCCCAAGTTCGATGCCGGCATTCCTGTTCTTACCGAAGTTATTGCCCCCCCTGCCGAGAGGGATGTTTCTGACAACGTCGTCACAGTCCCGCCCCAGACAGCCGTAAAACCACCGCAAGAAGCGCTTGTATCAGGCCAAACCTCCATCGCTGAACACTTGACCGTCGCGCAATTGCGCCATATCGAAAATGAGGTCATGGAAAATGTGTTGCATCAACTGCTCGGTCGGATTGATTTTGTTCTGGAGCAACGTGTCAGGGACAGCTTGGCCGATGTATTGCAAACAACTGTGGGAAGCTTGGCGACGGAAATACGGCAAGGATTGCGACAAACACTGGAAGACGTGATTGCACGCGCGGTAGCACAAGAGATCACGCGATTGCAAACAACAAAAAAGTAAATTTTTTCTCTACTTTTTATATTTTCAAACAAAATTAAAGAAACTCTGTTTGAAAATAAAATTTTTCTCTGCATCATTGAATACATAAACAATCCGGAACTTTCTACAATCACGGTCATTGGATAATGGAGATTGTCATGAAAGTTATCGTATTGGGTTCGGGTATTATCGGTACTGCTTCTGCATGGTTTTTAAATAAAGCGGGACATGACGTCACCGTGATCGAACGTCAACCTGGCGCCGCGCAAGAAACTAGTTTTGCCAATGGCTGCCAGATTTCGGTATCGCATGCCGAACCGTGGGCCAATCCATCGGCGCCAATGAAAGTGCTGAAATGGCTGGGCCAGGAAGATGCGCCTCTGCTGTATCGTTTCCGTCCCGAGTGGCTGCAGTGGCGCTGGGGCCTGCATTTTCTGCGTGAATGCACACCGGGCCGCACTGCAGACAATATCCGTCAAATCGTCGCCATTTCCGAATACAGCCGGCAAACCCTGCAGGCCGTGCGTGCCGAAACCGGCGTTGACTACGATTGCTTGACACGCGGCATCCTGCATTTCTATACCGACAAAAAAGATTTCGAAGAGTCCTTGCCGGCCGCCAAGCTGATGCGTGATCTCGGTTGCCCGCGCGACTCGATCGGTGCCGATGAAGTGGTCCGGATCGAACCGGCGCTTGCCCGAATCCGCGACAAGATTGTCGGTGGCGATTTCACCGCGACCGACGAATCGGGCGACGTCTACAAGTTCACCAGCGGTCTGGCGAAAAAAGCCGCCGAGGCTGGCGTCGACTTTCAATTCAACACCACCGTTACACGCTTGCTGACCGAAGGTACCGGCGCGTCTGCGAAGATCACCGGCGTGGAAATCATCAATCCCGATGGCCGTCACCAGGTATTGCGCGCCGATGCGTTTGTGATGGCGATGGGCAGCTTCTCGGTGCCGCTGGTCAAACCCTTGGGCATCGACTTGATGATTTATCCGGGCAAAGGGTATTCCGCGACGTACCAGATTACCAATCCGGATGCGGCGCCATCGGTCTCATTGACCGATGATGGCTACAAGCTGGTGGTATCTCGCCTGGGTGACCGGCTGCGGGTTGCCGGCACGTGCGAACTGAACGGCTATACGCGTGAATTGAACACCACCCGCTGTGAAGCAATCACGCGCCGCACGCGCGAGTTGTTCCCGCAAGCCTGCGACTATGAAAACCCGACTTACTGGACGGGCTTGCGGCCATTGACGCCGTCGAATGTGCCTTACATCGGCAAGACGCGCTTCAGCAATCTGTTCCTGAATACCGGCCACGGCACACTCGGCTGGACCATGGGCTGCGGCTCGGGTCGCGCGATCGCCGACATCGTGTCGGGCCGCCAACCCGAAGTCGATTTCGCCTTTACCGGCATGCCGCGCCGCAGCCCCAATCATGCAAATGCACCACGTCCTGCCCAAGCATAAGTAGCGCAAAACACCGCACGATGAAGGCCAATACGTCAAACATGTATTGGCCTTCTTTTTTAGCTTTTCAATAAACGCAATTCAGCAAGATATTTGAAGATATGTGCTTGCTTATGTCATCCGCTTACTTCAACACCGCGTTACAGGCAGAAGGAATAAAAAAAACAGATTCCGATTCACTTGGCAACACGTACTTGTACTGTAGGCGCTTTTTCATCGAAGGCGATGCGGGTGGCAAATTTTGCACGCTTCATCGGAAAGCGGGATTGGAAGTGGCGCACGTTGCCTGACCCGGAAATGACACGCCGTACAAACTGATAATAAGCATCCATGTCGATCACGTGCACGACCAGGAAATAATCGTAGTCGCCGGACACGAAATAACACTGCATGACTTCCGCTTCTTTGGACATGCGCGCTTCGAATTCCTGCATGTGTTCATCGGATTGGTTGTTCAATGAAACTTCAAGAAAGGCCAGCATGCCGTATCCAAGCGCAAAAGGATCGACCATCGCGACATCGGCGCTGATAATGCCCGCTTCGCGCAAGTCGCGGATGCGGCGCAAACAGGTGGGCTGGGAAATATGCACTTTGTCGGCCAAGGTGCGCGTCGGGGTTTGATTATCCCTCTGCAGGAGATTCAAAAGCTTGCGGTCAACTTTATCAAGAGCATGGAATTTGGGCATATAAAAATCGTGGAAAGTTGAAAAAAACCGCACAAAAACTCTTTGCGAACCGTTTTTTCTGTTGTACCGTCTGCTTGTTCAGAAATACTGAATAGGTGAGTGTTGCAGTTACCTTGTTTTTTTTCAATCCTTAGGAGGAAATTTATGCAGTTCAAGACAAAAATGATTCCATTGGCTGGCGCGATTGCATTTGCTTTGGCAGGTGCCGCTTCCGCACAGGAACAAATCGTCAAGATCGGCCACGTCGGCCCGCTCTCTGGCGCGGTTGCACATATTGGCAAAGATAATGAACTTGGCGCCCGTATGGCAATTGATGAACTGAACGCCAAAGGCGTCACCATTGGCGGCAAAAAAGTTAAATTCGAACTGATTGGCGAAGACGACGGAGCTGATCCAAAACAAGCAACTGCTGCCGCACAAAAGCTGGTTGATGCTAAAGTCAACGGCGTCATCGGCCACATGAATTCCGGCACCACCATTCCGGCTTCCAAGATCTACCACGACGCTGGCATCCCACAAATTTCGCCGTCCGCGACCAACCCGAAATACACGCAGCAAGGCTTCAAAAGCGCCTTCCGCGTGGTGGCCAACGATGGTCAATTGGGCGGCACGCTAGGGCGTTACGCAGTGCAGATCAACAAGGCCAAGAAAGTCGCTGTGATCGACGACCGTACTGCATACGGCCAAGGCGTAGTGGAAGAGTTCGTCAAGGGCGCCAAGGGTAAAGCAGCCGGCGTGGAAATTGTTGCTCAGGAATTCACCAACGACAAGGCGACTGACTTCAATGCGATTTTGACCAAGATCAAGTCGAAAAATCCGGACGTCGTATTCTTCGGCGGTATGGATGCAGTTGCCGGCCCGATGCTGCGCCAAATGAAGCAACTCGGCATCAATGCCAAGTTCATGGGTGGTGATGGCATCTGCACTACCGAGTTGGCCAAACTGGCTGGCGACGGCATGGCGGATAACCAAGTTGTTTGCGCAGAAGCAGGTGGCGTGGAAGATTCACAGAAAAAAGGGTTGGAAGACTTCAAAGCAGCATTCAAGCAGAAATTCGGCCAAGATGTGGTGATCTATGCCCCGTACACCTACGATGCTACGATGACAATGGTCGACGCAATGGTTAAGGCCGGCTCCGCTGAACCGGCAAAATACCTGCCGTTTCTGGCCAAGATCCATCACAAAGGTGTGACAGGCAATATCGCTTTTGACGCAAAAGGCGACATTCAAGACGGTACGCTGACACTGTACACGTACAAGGCTGGCAAACGCGTGCTATTGGCTGTTACCAAATAATAGCTTTTAGTGCCAAAAAAGCGCCTCGATCTTTGGATCGAGGCGCTTTTTTTTATTACACGAACCGTTTCAATATGCCGGAAAATAAAAAGCGCTCGATTGAGCGCTTTTCATTGAAACGAGCTCTGATTACTTCTGCGACAGAACCCATTTCACCAGCGTACGTGCTTCCGCTTCTGTCACTTGAGTATTGGCAGGCATCGGTACCGCGCCCCAGACACCGCTACCGCCCTTCAATACCTTTTGGGTCAACTTGTCTTCCGCATCCTTCTGGCCGGCATATTTTGCAGCGACGTCCTTATAAGCCGGACCAACCACTTTATTTGCAATTGCATGGCAAGCCATGCAATTTTTCGCTTTTGCCAAATCGGCATTTGCCATTGCAACGTTGGAAGCAAATGCGCCGACAGCCAAACAGACGAACAAAGAACGTTTCATTGCTTTCTCCAAGGGAATAACTCGCATTATTTTACCGTGTTTTATTGGACTACCAATACGCCTTCCTGCATGAAACGTACAACATCCGCACACCGTTGACCGTATTGGTTGACCGTAACACTCTTTAACAATATCCTGCCAACAAATGGAGTCGTCATGCTTTTCATTATTCCTATTGTCGCATTAACAATCCTGAGATATTTCGAGATTGGTCCGTTCGCCGATATTTCGTGGTGGTGGATCGTCGGGCTCATGGCGCTCGCATTTATCTGGTTTGAGTTCATCGAACGCATGCTGGGCCTCGACAAACGCAAGGCGCATGAGCAATTGGAAAAAGCGCGCAAAGAACGTGTGAAGAATACGTTCAAATAATACGGAATCGACTATCCGTGCAATTGAAAAAGGCCGGGTAAATTCCGGCCTTTTTCATGTCCCAGACTTTAAATCATGGGACAAAATATCGCGCTGCATAACGCTGCGCCAAGGGCGCCAAGCATTATCTTTTTTTCAGTTGCGACAAGTCGCGCACTGCGCCCCGATCGGCCGAGGTCGCCAATGCGGCATAGGCTTGCAGCGCCTGCGATACCACGCGTTGCCGATTCACCGGTTTCCACGCCTGTTCGCCCCTGGCCTCCATCGCCGCACGACGTTGCGCCAATTCCGCATCACTGACCTTCAAGTGCATGCGCCGTTCGGGGATGTCGATCTCGATCGTGTCGCCTTCTTCGACCAGAGCGATCGCACCGCCTTCCGCCGCTTCGGGAGATGCATGGCCGATCACTAGGCCGGACGAGCCGCCGGAGAAACGTCCATCGGTGAACAATGCGCAGGTTTTTCCCAAGCCTTTCGATTTAATGTAGGAAGTCGGGTAAAGCATTTCCTGCATGCCGGGACCGCCTTTCGGTCCTTCGTAGCGGATCACGACCACATCGCCCTCTTTCACCGCATCGCCCAGAATCGCTTCCACCGCGTCGTCCTGACTTTCAAATACGCGTGCGGTACCGGTAAATTTGAGAATGCTTTCATCGACACCGGCGGTTTTTACGATGCAGCCTTTTTCCGCCAGATTGCCATACAACACGGCAAGGCCGCCATCTTGTGAATACGCATGGGCCTTATCGCGAATGCAACCGTTGGCGCGGTCCATATCAAGTTTATCAAAGCGTTTGTCTTGCGAAAACGCGACTTGCGTCGGTATGCCGCCCGGCGCCGCGCTGAAAAGCGCATGCACAGCAGCATCTTGCGTGCGCATGATGTCATGCTGCGCAATCGCATCGCCCAAGCTCTTGCTATGCACCGAATACACACTGGTATCGAGCAGGCCCGCGCGGTCCAGCTCGCCGAGAATGCTGATGATGCCGCCGGCGCGATGCACGTCTTCAATGTGATAGTCCTGGGTCGCCGGCGCCACTTTGCACAGGCAGGGCACCTTGCGCGAAATGCGGTCGATATCGGCCATATTGAATTCAACGCCGCCCTCCTGCGCAGCGGCAAGCAAATGCAACACCGTGTTGGTTGAGCCGCCCATCGATACATCCAGCGCCATCGCGTTTTCAAATGCCGCCTTGGTCGCAATGCTGCGCGGCAGGGCGCTTGCGTCATCCTGCTCGTAGTAGCGCTTGGCCAGTTCGACCACCAGACGGCCGGCGCGCAAGAACAATGCCTTGCGATCGGCGTGGGTGGCGACAATCGTGCCATTGCCCGGCAACGACAAGCCCAGCGCTTCGGTCAGACAGTTCATCGAATTCGCGGTAAACATGCCGGAGCACGAACCGCACGTCGGACAGGCCGAACGCTCGATGTTGGCCACTTGCGCATCCGACACGGTCGGATCGCCAGCCTGGATCATGGCATCGATCAAATCGACCTTGATGATTTTTTGCATGCCTTCCTGCTTGCCATGCAATGCCTCGATGACCTTGCCTGCCTCCATCGGCCCGCCTGATACAAACACGACTGGAATATTCAGGCGCATTGCCGCCATCAACATGCCCGGCGTGATCTTGTCGCAGTTGGAAATGCACACCATCGCATCGGCGCAGTGCGCATTGACCATGTATTCAACCGAGTCGGCGATCAGCTCGCGCGAAGGCAGCGAATACAACATCCCGCCATGGCCCATTGCAATACCGTCATCGACCGCAATCGTATTGAATTCTTTCGCAACGCCACCTGCTGCCTCGATCTCGCGCGCGACCATTTGCCCGAGATCCTTGAGGTGGACGTGACCCGGCACAAACTGGGTAAATGAGTTCACCACCGCGATGATCGGCTTGTCGAAATCGCCATCCTTCATGCCGGTGGCGCGCCACAGGGCGCGGGCGCCAGCCATGTTGCGGCCGTGCGTGGTGGTACGAGAACGATATTGCGGCATGTTCAATCTCCAGGATGTGACGAACTAAAGGGTTAATCGGCTAGAGTGCCTTGCATAAAGCCGTGTGTCAAATATATGATTCATTCCTCATTAAGTCGAAATAGATATGAATATTGAACTGCGGCAATTGCGCTATTTCGTCGCCGTGGCTGAAGAAATGCATTTCGGCCGGGCTGCCGTGCGCCTGCATATGACGCAACCGCCGTTATCGCAGACGATTCAGGCGCTTGAGGCAGCGCTGGGCACGCTGCTGTTCTTCCGCACCAAGCGCAGTGTCGCGTTGACGCCGGCCGGGACGGCATTGCTGCCGGAAGCGCGGCGCCTTCTGCTGCAAGCGGAAACGCTGCCCGATCTGGTTCGCCGTGCGGCAACCGGCGAATCGGGCCGCTTGGCGCTGGCATTCGTATCAACCGCCGACTACAGCGTGCTGCCGCCATTCCTGCGTGAATTCCGTGAGAATTACCCGCAAGTCCATATTGATTTACGTGAAGCCACCACCGATATCCAACTGGAAGATCTGGCGCAAGGCAGGATAGACGCCGGCCTCGTGATTCCGCCCTTGCCCGACAAGGCGACCGCCGACCTCGACTATATGCCGGTCCTATCGGAGCCGCTGGTCCTCGCCGCACCCACCGGGTTGAAGGCGGTGCGCGGCAAAACGGCAGTGGCATTGAAAACAGTGAACGACCTGCCGCTGATTGTCTTTCCGCGCCGTATTGCTCCGGCATTTCATGATGCGATCCTGGCATGTTTCCACGAGGCGGGATTGACGCCGCGCATCGGACAGGAAGCGATCCAGATGCAAACTATCGTAGGTTTGGTATCGGCCGGCATGGGCATCGCGCTTGTGCCACAATCGGTGTCGAATTTAAAGCGCCCCGGCGTCGAGTACAAGCCACTGGCCGGAAAAGCCCCGATGGTAGAAACTGGTCTGGCCTGGCGCCGCGACAATACGTCGCCGGTGTTGCGCGCCTTTTTGGAATTATTACGAAAGAAACGATAAATGCTGATCCACCCTCTTCCCGACCCCGTAGCGCTTGCAATCGGCCCGATCGCGATCCACTGGTATGGCTTGATGTATCTACTTGCATTCGTGCAGTTCATTGCGCTTGGGCGCGTACGCATCCGGCAGCCGCACATTGCCGCCATGGGCTGGAAAAAGGAAGACCTCGACGACATGCTGTTTTACGGCGTGCTGGGCGTCGTGATCGGCGGGCGCCTGGGCGAAGTGTTGTTCTACAATCCCGCCTATTATTTTTCGCACCCGCTGGAGATTTTCGCAGTCTGGAAAGGCGGCATGTCCTTCCATGGCGGATTTATCGGCGTGATGATCGCGATGGCGCTGTGGTCGCGCAAGGCCGGCCGCAACGTGAGGGACGTGCTGGATTTCATCGCGCCGATGGTGCCGCTCGGTTATGCGGCGGGACGCATCGGCAATTTTATCAATGCCGAATTGCCGGGACGCGTTGCCGATGCATCGCTGCCGTGGGCAATGATCTGGCCCAATATCGACAACCTGCCGCGCCATCCATCGCCGATTTACCAAGCGTTGGTCGATGGCGTACTGCTATTCATCATCCTGTGGCTGTTTGCGCGCAAGCCGCGTCCCGCGATGGCGGTCAGCGGCATGTTCTCGCTGCTGTATGGCTGCGCGCGGTTTTTTACCGAATATTTCCGCACGCCTGACTATGAAGTATCCCTGGCCGGCGTGACGATTTCGGCCGGACAGATGCTGTCATTGCCGATGATCGCGCTCGGCATTACCTTATTGTTTCTGGCGTACCGAAAGCCGGCCCGGTAGGCTGAAACCAGACGACGTCGCCGACAAATATCAAACACCTACAAGGCTCAGGCAACATGTCGGAAATGCCGCTTGTCGCCGATGCCTGAACCCTTGACGGAAAATGAATTGAGCAATGCATTCGCTTTTCTGGCGTCACAGGATTATCGCGAAGGCGTGCAAACCTTTCTGGCCAAGCGCGATCCGGTTTTTCTGGGAAAATAAATAGACGAATCGAACGCCGCACGGCATTCCCCCTCCTGCCCCTTCGCCGGGCGCTTTGGTCTCAACACATGAACGCAAATCTCTACGCCCTTTTCGCATCACGCTTCCCCCTCGACAAAAGCACCTGCTGCATGGAAACGCATGACGGCCTCGTCTATTCCTGGCACGACCTCGAGCGTGCAAGCGCCAAGATCGCGAACCTGCTCGCGAGTTTGCAACTACCGAAGGATGCGCACATTGCGGTGCAGGTTGAAAAATCGCCGGAAGCGCTGATGCTGTATCTGGCGACGATCCGCGCCGGCTATGTCTATTTGCCGCTCAATACCGCGTACCGTGCAGCGGAAATCGACTACTTCATCGGTGATGCACAACCTGCCGTCGTCGTATGTTCGCCGCAGAATTTCGGCTGGGTGTCGAAGATCGCTTTCCAATCAGGCACGAAACACGTTTTCACGCTCGGCGACGATCGTCACGGCTCCTTATTGGCACGGGCGGCGCATCAAGCCGACAGCTTCGACACGGTATCAAGACATGCCGGCGACCTGGCAGCAATCCTGTACACATCGGGCACCACCGGCCGCAGCAAAGGCGCGATGCTCACGCATGAGAATCTGGCTTCCAATGCCAAGGTCTTGCAGGAATACTGGCGCTGGCAACAAGACGACGTGCTGCTGCATGCATTGCCACTGTTTCATGTGCACGGCTTGTTCGTCGCGTCGCACGGCGCGTTGCTGAGCGGCAGCAAGATGATCTTCCTGCCCAGATTCGACAGCGCCGACATGCTGCGCCATTTGCCGCGTTCAACGGTGTTCATGGGTGTGCCAACCTACTATGTCCGGCTGTTGGCAGAGCCGACCTTTGGCAAAGCCGTTTGCGCCAATGTGCGCCTGTTCATTTCCGGCTCAGCACCGTTATTGATGGACACCTTCAACGAATTCGCGCAACGCACCGGCCACACCATTCTCGAACGTTACGGCATGAGCGAAACCACGATGCTGGCGTCCAATCCCTACGATGGCAGGCGTATGGGCGGCACCGTAGGATTGGCGCTGCCCGGCGTAGCGGTGCGCGTCGTAAAAAATACGGACGACAGCAGGCCGGTCGCCTGTGCGCACGACGAGATCGGCGATATCCAGGTCAAGGGACCGAACGTGTTCAAGGGTTATTGGCGCATGCGGGAAAAGACTGCGGAAGAGTTCACGACCGACGGCTATTTCAAGACCGGCGACGTCGGCAAATTCGATGGCGACGGCTATTTGACCATTGTCGGCCGCAGCAAGGATCTGATCATCTCGGGCGGCTACAACGTGTATCCGAAGGAAATCGAATCATTCATCGACGAGATGGACGGTGTTGCGGAGTCGGCCGTCATCGGCATTCCGCATCCGGATTACGGCGAAGCGGTCACGGCGGTGGTGGTAACGAAGCCGGGCGTGGCATTGTCGGAGCAACAGATCATGGCGGCGCTGAAAGCGAAAATCGCCAACTTCAAGGTGCCGAAACGTGTTTTCTTTTTAACAGACCTGCCGCGCAATACGATGGGCAAAGTGCAGAAGAACCTGCTGCGCGAGCAGTTCGGGCAACCCTGACGCTGCAGGGTTCAGTCGTATTACTTGAACGCCTTGTAGACCATGTACGCTGCCAGCCCATAGAGTACCAGGGCAAAGATTTTCTTCAACGACTTTACCGGCAAGCTATGCGCAGTGCTCGCGCCCAGCGGCGCCGTCGTCACGCTTGCCAATGAAATGACCAGCAACGCCGGCAGATAGATGAATCCCAGCGATCCCGGCGGCAGACCCGGCATGCTCATCCCGTAATAGATATTAGATAGCGTGCCGGCCAGCGCAATCGGGAACCCCAGCGCCGCGCTGGTCGCCACCGCATTGTGGATTTTGACGTTACACCATGTCATGAAGGGCACGGACACGAAGCCGCCGCCAGCGCCAACCAGACCCGACAGCACGCCGATCACGCCGCCCGCGCCGAACATGCCGGGCGCCTTCGGCAATTCACGCGTTGCGGCGGGCTTTTTATCGAGCAGCATTTGCGTCGCCGACAATGCGACGAAACCGCCGAAAAACATCGCCAGCGCGGACGAATTCATTTGCTTGCCCAGCCACGGGCCGATCCACGAGCCGATCAGGATGCCGGGCGCGAGCAGCTTGACGATGTGCCACGACACCGCGCCGCGTTTGTGATGCGCGCGCACCGACGAGATCGATGTAAACATGATGGTCGCGAGAGAGGTCGCAATCGCCATATGCACGATCAATTCCTGCGGAAAGTCTTTTGCCGCCAGCAGCAGCGTAATGAACGGCACCATCAGCATGCCGCCGCCGATGCCGAGCAGGCCCGCAGCGAAGCCGACCCCGGCACCCAGAACGAGAAACGCAAGAATCAGGCTGATATTCATCGGCTATTTTCGGGATTTATTAAGGGCTCGCGCAGCAATAAGTTAGGTAATTTGGCGGTCGTAGCGGGATGCAATGCAAGGCGTACGGCGCGACGCAGTGCGAGCACTGCTAGCGACGGACAACGCGGCAGTGCGCCCGGTACGGCCAGCAAAATTACCTAACTTATTGCTGCGCGAGCCCTAAGCAAATGCTGGATGATATGGCGCCATTCGGCAGGCGCAACCGGCGTAATCGAAAGACGGTTGCCGCGCTTGAGTATCTGCATGTCCTCCAGCGCCGCTTGCGCGCGCAATTCGGATAGCGCGATCAGGCGCGTCTTCTTCACCGCCCGTACGTCGACCAGCATCCAGCGCGGATTTTCACGCGTCGCTTTGGCGTCAAAATATTTGCTTTGCGGGTCGAACTGCGTGGGATCCGGGTATGGTGTGCTCGCGACCTCAGCCAGTCCTGCGATACCCGGGTCGGCGCAGCTGGAATGATAGAACAGCACGCCATCGCCGATGCGCATCGCGTCGCGCATAAAATTGCGCGCCTGGTAGTTGCGCACGCCGGTCCATGGCACAGACTGATCGCGCGCTGCCAGCGCAGCGTCGATGCTCACCTCGTCGGGTTCGGATTTCATCAGCCAATACTGCATTTTGTTTTTTTAGAATAATGGCGTTCTACATGCGACGACATAAAAAAAGCGGCTGCACATTAATTATGCAGCCGCTTGTGAATCAAGTCCCGCCTGTGCCGCTTTGCCGGCATCCCGAACCAAAACGGTTCAAGGTGGTCACAGTTAGTTCAATTTCGGGTTCATCGGACTAGCGACGCGCACTCCCATCGAACAAAATTCCGCAACCGATGCGCATAAATGGTTCAAGGAATATATGGCAATCGCGAACACGGCAGGAGATTCAAAGTCTACTCTAATCGATACGCATGTCAAACAATTTTAACGATTGCGAACAGAGGAGGCCGCCAAGGCTTTGAGAGCCGACGCGCTCCTGGGACCAGACAAATCAGAAGAGGTTTTCTTGAGGCGCGAGCGCTGCATCCAGCACTGCATGCATAGAGGAAATTTTTTGCTTCACTTCGGCCATCGTCATGTCCGCCAGCGGACCTTCCGGCGATTTCATCGCCAGCAGTTCCGCCGCAATGCCGAGCGCCGCCATTACCGCAATCCGATCGTTTCCCTTGATCTTGCCGGTATCGCGAATCGCGCACATTTTGTCGTCCAGGTAAGCGACCGCTTCTCGCAGCGCCTCCTCCTCGCCTTCCTTGCACGCCAACTTGTATGCATGTCCCATGATCGAGACATCGATCTGACTCATACGATCTCCTCATCCGCTTCCGGCGCCGGCATTTTTTCCAATAGAGTGGATACGCGCTGGTGCGCCTCCTGCATCCGTCTGGATAAATCGGTATTTTCAGCAGCAAGTGCCGTCATCGTCAGACGCATGTCGGCATTTTCACGACGCAGTGACTGCGCCAGCGCAGCCAATTGGTCGATTTTTTCGGCGAGTTGTTGAAAATCGGAAATCATCCCGCAACTATAGTGGTGCAAGCGAATTTCCGTCAATAGATTCAGTGACTTGGCGACGTTTTTTCAAGACATGTCTCATCTTTATGAAAATTTCAATGCGCATGGAGGTGTAATTGACGAATATGCGTGCGTCATCCGGTTGCATCGATCTGCTTCACCCAATAAAATTATTATTCATGGGGCGGTAGCTCAGCTGGGAGAGCGCTGCGTTCGCAATGCAGAGGTCGGGAGTTCGATCCTCCTCCGCTCCACCATCTGACGTTTCGTAAATGGCTTTACGCGACGTGGCGCTGATGTAACCAGATACCAATTATTCCTCGATCGGGATTGTCATGCCATTTCCAGCAGCCGGCCTTCCGCCGTGATCAGCGCCGCCTGGATTTTTTTCCCGGCAAATATCGCTTCGGCTGCCGCGCGGTAACCGGCCATTTGCGACTGGTACGCGGCGCGCTCGCTATCGAGCACCTGGCGCTTGTAGTCCAGAATCCATACTTCGTCGTCAAACACCACCAGCCGATCGAAACGCAGCAAGACACCGCCGCTCACGACATCGAGTTCATTGTGGGCAAAGCGGTATTGCGCCGGGTTGTAAAACCGTTCCAGCGCCGGCTGCGACAAAATGGCGCACGCCTGTTCCCGCATGATGCCGGCCACCCCATGCGGACACCGCAGCCAGCGTGCGATCGTTTCTGCATCGGGCAACTCGATCGGCCACGCATGCGCATGCGTTACGCGCTCCAGCAATGCGTGCAACGCGATGCCTTCATCGATGGCGGATGAATTCACTTTTGATGCGAGCGCAGGCAGCGCGGCCGCGAGCACCGGCGGCGCGAATAGTGGCAGGTCGAATTTTTCTTCAATGGCATGCGCAATACTGTCTGCCAATGCATCGCTCACGATCTCCGGCGCCATTTGCAGACGCGCGTACCAGCTGTGTTCCGTCACGCCGTCGGGCGCGGCATTTTTGGCGCTCGCGACACCGCTCACAATCAGCAATTCCTTGGCGCGGGTCGCCGCGACATACAGCAGATTCCAGTCTTCCTGCGACTTGAAATTTTCTTCGGTGGCAAACAATGCGTCGCGCGCGATGCCGCGTTCCGCCTTGCGCCCGAACGCGGAGAAATGCGTCGGCGCTTCCGCGTCCTGTGGCCAGTCGCACAAGATGCCGACATCGTCGCGCGCCGGCTCGCTGTTGTTGGCGTCAAGCAGCACGACGATCCTCGCCTCCAGCCCCTTCGCGCTGTGGATGGTCAGGATGCGTACCGCATCAATCGCCGCATCGACATTCGCTTCATCGGGCGCATCGTTTTGCGCGCCTTTTTGCAGCGTTTGCAGCGCGTTAATAAATTTCGGCAGGCTCGGATAGCGGCCGGCATCCAGATTCAATGCAAGTTCGGTGAATGCTTCGATATTGCCGATCACCTGGCTGCGCACCAGCGGCGACGCCGCTTGCGCATAACGGGCAACCAGTTGACTATCGTGCAAAATCTGGTCGAGCAAGTCGTGCACCGGAAGATGCAATGCAGAGTGCAGCCATGTTGCCAGCAATCCTGCCGCGCGCCGAAGCGGTTCCGATGCGTCCGCCAACGCCGCTGCCTGCAGGCGCAGCCACCAACCATGTTCAGTGCGCTGTGCAAGTGCAATCAGATCATCGTCGCCGGCGCCGATGATCGGGCACTTCAGAACATGCGCCAGCGCGCGATTGTCGCCCGGCGTGATCAGAAACGTCAGCAGCGCGATCAGGTCAGCGATCTCCAGCGATTCCAGCAATCCGCCGCGCTTGTCGGATACGAATGGAATACCGGCCTCGCGCAACGCGCTTTCATAAGCGATCAAATGCGTGCGTTTTTTGACCAGCAGCATCACGTCCGACCACCGCACTTGGCTGCCTTGACTGGACAGTTCGCGCTGCGCGCGCAAAATCGCCTGCGCCACCGCCTTGCCTTCGTCGAGGCGGCGCGCATCTTCCTCTTCTTCGCGCGGCGCCGTCAACGGGTCGCGCAGCGCCAGTAGCGAAGCGTCGAGCTGTTCGATTTTTTCGGTCCGGATCAAGGGCAGGCGCCAAACCGCACCTTCGGTTTCCGCCAAGGTCGTTTGCGGCGAGAAGATCGGGTTCGCAGCCAGACCGGCATTCAGCATCTCTACGATAGCCGGCGCATTGCGGCGCGTCTGATTGGTACGCAATACCGCTGCGCCCTGCATTTGCAACAAATCGCGCGCCGCCGCAAATACGCGCGGTTCGGCGCGCCGGAAACGATAGATCGATTGCTTCGGATCGCCGACGATGAAGACGCTCGGCTTGCCGCTGTCGTCGCCGTAGGCATTCAGCCATGCGCGCACGATGCTCCATTGCAGCGGGTTGGTATCCTGGAATTCATCGAGCAGGATATGCTTGTAGCGCGCATCCAGACGGCTTTGCAGATACGCCGCATGTTCGTCATTGGTCAGCAATCGATACGCTTGCCATTCGAGGTCGGCAAAATCGAACACACGCTGTTCGGCCTTCACCGCTTGGTACTGATCGACGAACGCGGCTCCTACGGTGAACAAGGCCGCATTCAATGCCAGTACCGCAGGCTCGAAACTGCGTCTTTGGAACTGTTGCAACGCTTCACCGACGCGATTGAACTCGTCATCGAATATTGCGATGCCGTCGCGGCCGAAATTGTTTTCCAACGTTTTCTTCAGATCGTTGGTCTTCAGGTTCTTGCGGAACTCGCCATTGCCATCGAAAAATTGATAGCACAAATCATTGAAACTGGTTAATGCGGCGCCTGCGGTGAGCGCACTTTCGATTGCGGTCGCGCGCTTCTGGTTGGTTTGCGTACCCTGCCCCAGCAGCCGCGCGATATTTGCGATGCGCGCCGTCAGCTTGGCGTCGTCCCACAACTGCAAGCGCGCATCGCGTTCGCCATCGTCGCCGCATAATTCTTGCAGCCATGCCAGCGGCTCCCCGATTTGCGTGGCTGCCCACCACTCTGCACGCTTGCCGACAAATGCCTCCAGCAGCTTTTTCGCATTCCAGTCGCCGACCATTTCATACAACGTCAGCAATGCGGCTTTGACGTCGTGCTTGCCGCTTTCGTTGAGGCTCTGCATGAACCTGCTGTAGGTCTCCGTCAACAGCTCGCCGCTTGCTTCCGTCAGAGAATAACCATGCGGTACGCCGGAGCTCAGTGGCGCGATCTGGATCAAACGTGCAAACCAGCTGTGGAAGGTATCGATCGATAGTGCCTGCGGGCTCGACAGCACGCGCTCATACAGACCGCGCGCCACCGGCATGACAGTATCGAGCTGTGTTTGGTCCACGCCGCGCTCCTGCAACATCATGCGGGCCGCGGCATCCGGTTGCAGCGCGAGGTCGTGCAGCAATTGCATCAGCCGCTCGCGCATTTCCTGCGCAGCCTTGCGCGTGAAAGTAATTGCCAGCAGTTCCGACGGTTCGCTTCCTGATAGCAACAGGCGCAACACGCGCGCGACCAGAAGCCAGGTTTTGCCGCTGCCGGCACAGGCTTCGACCACCACCGAATGGCGCGGATCGCACGCAGTATGCGTAAACTGCCGAGCGTTGGCGGCTTCGCCATTGATTTCATAGGCACGCGGCGGCGACTGTTGAATACGCATTACCAAGCTCCCTTGCGGCACAGACCGCGCACATCGCAGTACTGGCATACCGATTCAATGCCGCTCGCCGGCAACGCTTCGCCTTGCGCGATCGCCTGCATATTGCGGATGATTTGCTCGCCGAGCGCGCTCTGCCACTCTGCATAATGCGGCGCCTGTGCGTCGCCGGTCCGGTCCTTTACCGGCTCCAGCGCGACGTAATGAGCGCATGAAACCGGCGTATCCGACAGCATGCCGTAAAACGGCAATTGATGATCTTCGAGCTGTTTGAATTTGCTGCTCAGCGCTTGCTGGGTTCTGGTTTTGTAATCGAGTACCGCACGTTCGCCGGCGTCGTTTTCATCGATCCGGTCGACGCGGCCATGCAGCGTGATCTGGCCGTCGGCCCACTGCAGCGGCTTTTCGAACCAGCGCTCACCGATCACGAATTGCCAGCCCTGCGCTTCGCGTGCATTGGCCCATGCGAGATAGGCGGGAAGCGCTTTTTGCCAGCGCACGTAATAACCGAGCGCAGCCGCATTCTTCGCCAGTTCTGTTGCGAATATGGCTTCTGAAATTTGGCGCAATACATTTGCGCGATCGTCCAGGCCCGTCTTCTGGTCGCGGATGGTGTCGTGATAGCTTTTCAGGATTTGATGCAGCCAGTCGCCGTAATCGCGCTTCTCCGGCATGTCGGACAACTCGTCCAATCCCGACAGACCGAGCATGCGCGTGGCAAAAAACTGGTAAGGGCAGGCGACAAAACTGTTGTAGCCGCTGGCCGACAACTTGGCGGGCAGCAGTTGCGGTGCGCGCGGCTGCGGCTTTGTTGTTGTCAGCGGCGTCAAATTTCTGATGGGAATATGCACTGGATGCACGGGGATTTTTTCCGCGCCCGCTCGCTCCAGCGTCAACTGCAGACGTGCAATCCACGGACTGACCGGATTCGGTTCGCCATCCTTGTACGCCTGCCAGGACAGCACCACTTCACTATTCGTGTGCAGCAGTTCGGTGAAATCGCGCAACTGCTGCCGTTGCCGGCTTTCCCGCGTGGCCAATCCCAATTCGCGCCGCACCGCATTCGCGAAGAACAAGGTCTCATGCGGTTGCGACGGCAAATGATCGGCGTCGGCGCCGACCATCAACACCGCATCGAACGATCGCAGGTGTGCGCCGTTGAGCGGCAGCATCACGACACGCTCGTCGCGTTCTGGCGCAATGAACGGTGCCGATTCCAGTTGCAGGCTGATAAATGCACGCCACTCGGCAAACGAAAATGCCTGCTCCAGCGTGCTGCAATCCTGAGCAATCGCATCCAGCAAGGCAATGGCTTGCGCACCCGCGGAATCGGCCTCCAATGCCGTGCCCATCCCCATCGCATCGAGCGCCGTGCGTGTCGCCTCGATCCACTGCTGCAGGGTTTTCCTGCCGTTCGCAAACAACTCCGCCTGGCGCGCGAGACGAGACAGCAATGCGCGCTCCGCTTCGGCATCTTTCAGCGCTGCGGCAACCGAGGCCCAGCCGCCGGACACATTGGCGCTGCGCAATGCCAGCTCAATCATCATCACCTGCGCCGATTTGTTTTCAACATCGGCAAATAAAAAAGGAGACTTCAAAAAATCCAGCAATGCGACGGTTTCAGCGCGTGCCGCAACCACTTCGAACCAGGCCGCCAGCGCTGCGGCGGCACGCGTAGTCGATAATTTCCAACCAGTTTCGTCGGCGACGAACACCTGCGCGCGCTCCAGCAGCGCGCGCATGCGACGCGCGGTCACGCGATCCTGCGCAATGATCGCGATCCGCGATTTTCCGGACTTGAGCCAGTCGATGATGGTCTGCGCGCCGCACACCGCTTCGTCTTCCAGGCTCTTCGCCGCGCATATCGACAAACCGGGCGGCAGGACGATGTCGTTCACGCCATGGTTTGCGGTATCGTCCAGCATGCCGGCCCACGCCATCGCATAGGCCGGCGCGATCGATGCCGCTCGCCAGTCCAGCATCACCGGCAAGACCGTTTGACGCTCACCATAGGCAGTTAAAAATGCTGCCTCGAAC
>CAMLDH010000019.1 GCA_946478765.1 uncultured Oxalobacteraceae bacterium
GGTTTCACTACGATTATCACGAGAAATTCACAATATATTTTGCGCGGGTACTTAGCGCAATCGCGCCAAATGTCGCTGCACCGATAGCAGCGACCCGATCAATCCCAGTCCGGCGCTGACCGCCAGCAGCGCCCCGGTCGCCAGCATTCCCAACGGCGCAAGCCGAAACTCCGACGCATACAAGCGCGCAACATCCGCAATCGCGCCATTCAAGGGCTGCAGCGCCAATGCCACTGCTCCCAGCGCGATGCTGCCGGCACATAGGCCAAGCAGCGCACCAGTGTAATAAAACGGCCGGCAGATGAACGCATCGGTCGCGCCGACCAGTCTCGACACTTCGATTTCTTCGCGCTGGTTCATCACTTGCAGCCGTATCGTATTGAATACCACCGCAATCACCACCACGCCAAGCGTGGCAGCCAGAAACAGCAGCGTCAACCGCAACACATGCAGCAGCGCCGCCAGACGCTTTACCCACGCCGAATCGACCTGTACCAATTCGACGCCGGGCAACGCCTTGATCTGCATCGCAATCGTATCCACATGCGTTGCATCCGCCGCATTCTGGAATCCGGCCAGCTTCAGCACATAGCCGTCCGGCAGCGGGTTGCTGCCCAATGCAGTGACCGCATCGGATAAGCCGGTTTTGTCTTTCAATGAGTGCAGCGCATTTTCTCGCGATACGAATTCGAGTTTGCCGACGCCGTGCACATCCTGCACGATGCGGCGGATTCGCGGCGCCAGTGCCGTTGCTTGCTCGCGTGGCGTGTCCATCGCCAAAAAGATACTGAGCTCGGGTTCAACCGCCAGTTGCTCGGACACCGGCCGCACGTTTTCCAATAGGGTCAAGCCGGCAAACGGCAGCGCCAGTGCAATCGCGACCACCAGCACATTCAGCAGGAAGCCGCTGCGCTTCTGAAACAAATGCCGCAACGCAGCGTTCAGCGCGAATCCATGTTGCCGCAGCCAGATTCTCATGCTGCACCTCGCGCGGCATCATTGCTCCAGCCATCGACTATCCGGCCCTGCGTCAGATAGATCACGCGGCTCGCATTGTCGAGTATCTGCTCGTCATGGGTCGAGATCACACAGGTGACGCCAACCGCATGGAACGCTTTCAGCGCATCGAGCACCTTGCCGGCGCTGGCGCGATCCAGATTGGCGGTCGGCTCGTCGGCCAGGATGATCTGCGGGCGATTGACGATCGCACGCGCAATCGTAACGCGTTGCTGTTCGCCGCCCGACAGGCTCATCGGTTGCGACGCGGCTTTATCGAGCAGGCCGACCTTGTCCAGCGCGGCGCGCGCCCGCTTTTCCGCATCGGCGCGGGTCGCGCCGCTGACCAGGAGGGGCAGCGCCACATTCGACAATACGTTGCGATCGGACAGCAGGCGCTGCTGTTGCAGGATCAAGCCGAGATTGCGCCGCAAATAGGGCAGGCCGGATGCTTTCAGATTGCCGATGTCCTGGCCATTGACGTGCACCGTGCCGGCACTGGGGCGCTCGATGGCGGCAATCATTTTCAGTACGGTCGATTTGCCGGCGCCGGATGGGCCGGCCAGAAAAACCAGTTCGCCCTTGGCCACCGACAGCGTCACATCGGACAGCGCCGTGGCGTCTTTCGCGTACTGCTTAAAGACTTGTTGAAATTCGATCATGCGTGATTAGCTCAATAGGGCATCGACAAATTCCTGCGCATTGAACGGCTGCAGATCCTCGATCTTTTCACCGACGCCGATGAAATAGACCGGCACCGGCCGCGTCTTGGCAATCGCCGCCAGCACGCCGCCTTTCGCGGTGCCGTCGAGCTTGGTGACGACCAAGCCGGTCAGTCCCAGCGCGTCGTCGAACGCCTTCACCTGTGCCAATGCGTTTTGCCCGGTATTGCCGTCGATGACCAGCAGGATTTCGTGCGGTGCGGACGGCATGCCTTTGGCGATCACGCGCTTGACCTTCTTGAGTTCTTCCATCAGATGCAATTGCGTCGGCAAGCGTCCGGCGGTATCGATCATCACCACTTGCGTGCCGCGCGCCTGCGCCGAATGCACCGCATCGAATGCGACTGCGGCCGGGTCGCCCGATTCTTGCGAAATCACCGTGACATTGTTGCGTTCGCCCCAGATCGTCAGTTGTTCGCGCGCGGCGGCACGGAAGGTGTCGCCTGCGGCCAGCAGCACCGACTGGTGATGCGCCTGCAAGTGCTTGGCGAGCTTGCCGATGGTGGTGGTCTTGCCGGCGCCGTTGACGCCGGTCAGCATCATCACCAGCGGTTGATGGCGGCCCAGCACCAGCGGCTTTTGCAAGGGCGAGAGCAATTCGATCAGCAAGGTGCGCAACGCGGCTTTGACTTGTGCGGCCTCGGTCAGCTTTTCCTCCTTGACCTTGCGTTTTAATGCGTCGAGCAGCGCGTGCGTCGCCTCCACGCCGGCATCCGACACCAGCAAGGCGGATTCGAGCTCTTCGTAGAGTTCGTCGCCGATTTTTGCGCCGACAAACAGCGTGGTGAGATTGGCGGAGGTTTTCGACAAGCCGGCTTTCAGGCGCGTGATCCAGGAGCGCTTTTGCTCTGCCGGAACAGGCGCCGCCGGTACGATCTCCCCAGCCATCTCGGGCGTAATCGGTGTAGGCGGTGCAGGCGCGGCTTGCACGGGTGTATCAGACGCGGGCGTGGCGACGACTTCCTGCGTGGGCGCAGGCGCGTCTTTTTGCTTTTTCTTGAAGAAACTAAACATCGGGAATGGACTCAGAAATGCTTGGGGGCTGCAGACAAGCGGACACAATCGGGAACTCGTTTCACTCCGGCGCATGCGTTCCAACACATGCGCACAACATTGTTCGCACATGCCGCCGTTGGCGAAATGAAGGGCCTATTTTAACAGAGCGCAGATGACGAATTTTCGGTTTACATCCATGCTGGCCTGCCTGCTGATTTGCCTGTCCGCAATCGCGCATGCGGAACTCGCGCAGGAATTCATGTTGAAAAACGGCATGAAGGTGATCGTGAAGGAAGACCACCGCGCGCCAACCGCCGCCCACATGATCTGGTACAAGCTCGGTTCGATGGATGAAATCAATGGCACGACCGGTGTTGCGCATGCACTGGAACACATGATGTTCAAGGGAACCAAAACACTGAAGCCCGGCGAATTCAGCAAGCGCGTCGCGGCGCTGGGGGGCCGCGAAAATGCCTTCACCAACAAGGATTACACCGCGTATTTCCAGCAAATCGAACAATCGAAACTGGAAGCGGTGATGGCGCTGGAAGCCGATCGCATGGCCAATCTGGTATTCGACAAGAATGAATTCGCGAAGGAAATCCGGGTCGTGATGGAAGAGCGCCGCTGGCGCATTGACGATCAGCCGATTCCACTGGTGTACGAGGCGTTGGTTGCCACTGCCTTGGCCGCGCATCCGTATCGTCATCCGGTGATCGGCTGGATGGACGATTTGCGGCATATGACGGTCGACGATGCCAAGGCATGGCACGATCATTGGTATGCGCCCAACAATGCGACGATGGTGGTCACCGGCGATGTCGATGCGAAGAACGTGGTTCGCCTTGCTGAAAAATATTTCGGCAAGATTCCGCCGAAAACGCATGTGCCGACCAGGCCGCAAAATGAGCCGCCGCAACACGGCATCAAACGCGTGACGGTGAAAGCGCCGGCCGAGAATCCGTATGTCGTGCTGGCATTCAAGGCGCCGGCCTTGCGTGACGTGGAAAAGGATACCGATGCGCATGCGCTCGATGTACTGGCGGCAGTGCTGGACGGTTATGACAATGCACGCCTGAATGCGAAACTGGTGCGCACCGACAAGGTTGCCAATTCGGTTGGCGCCGGCTATGCCGATATCGCGCGCGGTCCGGTCCTGTTCTTGCTCGACGGTGTGCCGGCGCTGGGCACCACGACGCAACAGCTGGAAAATCGGTTGCGCGCCGAAGTCGAGCGGATTGCGCAAGAGGGCGTATCCGAGCAAGAGTTGACGCGTGTGAAAACACAATTGATTGCCGAGCAAGTGTACAAGCGCGATTCGATATTCGAACAGGCAATGGAAATCGGCGTGATGGAAATGAGCGGCTTGTCGCACCGGCAAATCGACCGCGTGATCGAAAAGCTGCGGGAAGTGACGCCGCAACAGGTGCAGGCGGTTGCGCAAAAATATTTTGGGGACGATGCATTGACGGTTGCCACCTTGGTGCCCTTGCCCTTGACCGAGAAAAAGGGGCCGCCGCCGGCCGGTTTGCGTCATTGATGTCGATGCACCATTCCCGCCATTTTTACTGCGCAACCATGTTGAAAAAATGCCTGATCTTGCTGCTGATACTGACAGGCGGATCTGTCCATGCCGCGTTACGCATTCAATCCTGGGCGCTCGCCAATGGCGCCCGCGTATTGTTTGTGGAAAGTCATTCGGTGCCGATCGTGGACATCAGCGTCGAATTCGATGCGGGTGCGCGTCGCGATCCCAATGGCAAGACAGGAACAGCGGCACTGACCAGCGACATGCTGGCGCGCGGTGTGCATGACGCGCGCTTGCCGGGCACGCCGCAACAACGGGAGCCGGCATTGACCGAAGCGCAAATCTCGGATGCGTTTGCCGACACGGCCGCGCAGCATCGCAGTGACGCCAATGCCGATCGCGCCAGTTCGACCTTGCGCACCTTGGCGAACCCCTCCGAGCGCGATACGTCGGTGCAATTACTGGCGCGCGTCATCGCGCAGCCGAGCTTTCCGGAGAATTTCCTGGCGCGTGACAAGGCGCGCGCCATCGCCGCCATCAAGGAAGAGCTGACCGAGCCGGAAACCATCGCCGACAGAGCATTTGCCCGTGTGGTATATCGCGAGCATCCGTATGCGCGAAAGGCAACGGCCGAATCGGTCGCCACGATCACGCGCGACGATCTGCTCGCGTTTCACGCCGCGCACTATGTCGCCAACCGCGCGGTGATTGCGATGATTGGCGACATCACGCGCACCGAGGCGGATGCGATTGCCCAACAGTTGACCGTGCGTTTGGCGCAAGGTGTCCCGCTTCCGCCTCTGCCGCAGGTGCCGCAGGCGCAAGGGCAGGAAGATTGGATTCCCCATCCGGCATCGCAGTCGCATATCCTGATGGGGGCGCCGGCATTGGCGCGTGGCGATCCCGATTATTTTGCGCTGACGGCGGGCAATTACATTCTGGGCGGCGGCGGCTTCGTATCGCGCTTGACGCACGAGGTGCGCGAGAAGCGTGGGCTGGCGTACAGCGTGTACAGCTATTTCAATCCGCTGGCGCAAGAAGGGCCATTCGAAATCGGATTGCAAACGCAGAAAGAGCAGACCGTCGAAGCGCTCAAGATCGTGCGCGACACGCTGGCCGCTTATCTGCACGATGGTCCGACGGCGGAAGAGTTAAAGGCCGCCAAAGACAATTTGATCGGCGGCTTTGCACTGCGTATCGACAATAACCGCAAAATTCTTGATAACATCGCGGCCATCGGCTTTTACAACTTGCCGCTCGACTATCTCGACACCTGGACGGCCAATATTGCAAAAGTCACTACGTCGGAGATAAAGCACGCATTTAACCGCAAGATCGCGGTCGACAAACTGGCGACCGTCGTGGTCGGCGCGGTAAAACCCTAACCAGTGATTGAAAGTTCTCCCCGCATGTCCAATACACAAGGTAAAAAGCCTGCCCCCAAGCGCGCCCCGCTCACGCATCAGGTCCGCATCATCGGCGGTCAATGGAAACGTACGCCGCTGCCGGTGCTGGATGCCGAAGGCTTGCGTCCGACCCCGGACCGCGTGCGTGAAACGGTGTTTAACTGGCTTACCCACTTGCTGGACGGCGCCTGGGAAAATGTCGCCTGTCTCGACCTGTTCGCCGGTACCGGCGCCTTGGGATTCGAGGCTGCCAGCCGTGGCGCGGCGAAGGTGGTGATGGTCGACGCCAACACGCCGGCGGTACGGCAGCTGGAAGCGACCAAGGAAAAACTGCATGCCGCGCACGTCAGCATTGTGCGCGGCGATGCGCTGTCAACCCTGCAGCGGCTGACGATGGGCACGAATGATGCTCGTTTCAACGTGATTTTTCTCGACCCGCCCTATCACCAGGATTGGTTGGCTAAAACACTGCCCGCATGTGCGCGACTATTGACTGCCGGCGGTTTGGTATATGCTGAATCGGAAGTGCCGCTGACTGGCGAACTTGCGCCCGCTTGGCTTGCTGAGTGGGAAGTGGTGCGGGCAGACAAGGCAGGTATGGTGTTCTACCATTTGTTGCAATGCAAAAAGGGGCCTGAATTTCAGGCATAATGCCGATTCTTTTTGCCTTGTCTAGTTGGGGAGCCTCAATGGTCACAGCCGTTTATCCGGGAACATTCGATCCACTCACGCGCGGTCATGAAGATCTGGTGCGCCGTGCGTCGGGTCTTTTTGACAAGCTGATCGTTGGTGTCGCCGACAGCAAAAACAAGCGGCCGTTTTTCTCGTTGGAAGAACGACTGGAGATTGCCAATGAAGTGCTCGGGCATTATCCGAATGTGCAGGTGGAAAGCTTTTCCGGATTATTGAAGGATTTTGTGCGCCGGCACGATGCACGGGTGATCGTGCGCGGCTTGCGCGCCGTGTCCGACTTCGAATATGAATTCCAGATGGCCGGCATGAACCGCTACCTGCTGCCCGATGTCGAAACCCTGTTCCTGACCCCGTCCGATCAATACCAGTTCATTTCCGGCACTATCGTGCGCGAAATCGCGATCTTGGGCGGCGACGTATCGAAATTCGTGTTCCCGTCGGTCGAAAAGTGGCTCAAGGAAAAGATCGCGGCGCAGGACGCGCAGAGTAAGTAAGGATTACGAGATTGTCATGGCGCTGATTATTACTGATACGTGGCTTGGGGTTTCGCAAAGCACAGCTTTGCGCCAAGCCGCGCCCCAAACGCTTGCAAGCGTTTGGGGTATTCGTCCATTCGTTGCGGTGGAGCTCACATGGCGCTGATTATTACGGACGAATGTATCAATTGCGACGTTTGCGAGCCCGAGTGCCCGAACGATGCGATTTACATGGGGACGCAGATTTACGAGATCGATCCCAATAAATGCACCGAATGCGTCGGCCATTACAATGAGCCGCAATGCCAGCAAGTATGTCCGGTTGATTGCATTCCGTTCAATCCCGCGTGGCGCGAGACGAAAGAGCAGCTGCAAGCCAAGTATGAGCGGTTGCAGGCGGAGCTGAAAGCGAAGTAATTTCTATTATTTCTATTTCTAATCCGCGCTGACCACTTTGTTGCGCCCGCCCGATTTCGCCCGATACAACGCCTGATCGGCTTTCGCGATGAATTGCTGCGCAATCGTTTCGAGGCGCGCACCGCGGTCCGGCGCAATCAAGGTAGCGACGCCGATCGATACCGACACGCTGAGCGTTATACCTGTGCCGAGCGTCAAAGCCTGGTCGGCAATGCCGACGCGAATCCGTTCCGCCACGGTGACCGCATCGGCCATCCCGGCATCGATCAACAACACCACGAATTCTTCACCGCCAAATCGTCCGAGCGCATCGCTCAACCGTAACTCCGCCTTGATGCGTGCCGCCACTTCGCGCAACACTTCATCGCCGGCCTGATGTCCGATCTTGTCGTTGATTTGCTTGAAATGGTCGATGTCGATGTACATGCTCGATAACGCATAGCCGTGCCGGCGCGTGCGCCCGATCTCTTCCAGCAGCCGCCGTTCCACATAGCGCCGGTTGTTGACGCCGGTAAGCGGATCGGTCAAGCCGATATGCTTCAGGCGTTCATTGTTGATCACGTTTTCAATGCAGATCGCGATGATGGAAGACTGGTGTTCAATGAAATCGGTCGCCATGTTCGGCGCAAAGCGCACGTCGTGGAAGCTGCCGAAGTTGAGCGTGCCAATCAGCGTGGCATTGCGGATCAGCGGTATGATCGCGACGCTCGCCGGCTGCGCGAGCGACTCCGGAAACATCGGTCCGTGAGTTTGTTGGGTATAACGTCCCAGTACCGGCTTTTGCAGATGGTCGTGCAATTCACCGAGTTCAGCCGCGTTCTGAATAAACAACAGATTCGGAAACTCGCTTAAATCGATGCCAAGCTCAACCAGGATGCGCCGGATGCCATAATCGGCATCGATCAAGGACAGCGTGACGACATCCAGTTCCGACGATTGCTTGAACGTATCGAAGATGCTTTCAATCAGTTCCCTGAAACTGCCGGCGCCAATGAATTTCAGGTCGAGCATCTGATGCCGCTGCATGATTTGCTGATTGCGCCGGGCTTGCTTGAGCAACTCGGATAACTGCGCACGCAATCGCACATTTTCTGCTGCCACATCATTCGACATCGACGACGGCTCCGGATAAGTCATCAGAGAAGGGGAGTGCAGCTACTCCTGTTGGGTACACGAAGCGCTGCGCAAGCATACTACCTTGTGCGATTTCAGAATGCCAGCGTGATATCGACGTCTTGACCGATACGCAATACCTGACCTTCGCCTTCCAGCAAAATCGTATTCATGCCGAACGTGATGCCGCCATCGACTTTGGGATTGGCGCGGTAAGTTTGCAGAATATCCAGCGGGTTCGGCCCGATCGTTCCGGTGGTCTGATCGATCGATGGAATCGGACAGCGCGGACAGGGTTTTACCGGCTTCAGCACGGCGCTGCCGATGCCGAACGTGGCGGCAAAATCTTCCTCGAAGGCGTCGACGCCGTTGATCACGATGTTGGGACGGAAGCGGTTCATCGGCAGCGCATCGCGGCCTTGCGCCGTCAACTTCCGATTCAGATCGTCCAGCGATGCCGCGGAGATGACCAGCATCGGAAAGCCATCGGAAAACAGCGTCGGCGCTTCGACGCCATCGGTCCACTTGGTGTTCGCCACCCGCTTTGCATGCGGATGAAAGCGCACCAGCCGGCACGCAACGCCGATCGCATTGGAAAACCAGGCGGCGGTCGTGTCATCGCAGTCATAGGCTTGCACGGTGTCGTCCCACACCCGCACCTCCAGCGTCGGCGCATGGTCCGGGTCCGCCAGGTCGAGCGGAATCTCCAGGCGCAGCATGCCCGGCGCGCGCAACTCCAGCGTATCGGCCTTGATGCGCGGCGTGATCAGCGCCATCTTCGGATGCTCGCGTTGCGTCAGAAATTCGCCCTGCGCATCGACCACCATCCATTCGCGGTCGTAAATGTGGTCGCTCATCAAACCGGCTGCGGTCAGCGTCGCTTCGCGCAGCGCAATGCCGGCGCAGGATTTGATGGGATAGAGGTTCAGTTCGGTGAGGATGGGCATCGCGCTTGGCCTTTGATGTCATTCCGGCGAAGGCCGGAATCCAGTGCCGTACCATGTACAAAGAAGACACCGAAGAAGACGCCGGGTTCCGATTTGCATCGGAACAGCAGCGGTTAGACGTTGAAAAGGAAATTCAACACATCGCCATCCTTGACCACATATTCCTTGCCCTCGGCGCGCATCTTGCCGGCTTCCTTCGCGCCTTGCTCACCCTTGTACGCAATGAAATCGTCATACGCAATCGTTTGCGCGCGAATGAAGCCGCGTTCGAAATCGGTGTGGATCACCCCTGCCGCTTGCGGCCCGGTGTCGCCCACATGGATGGTCCACGCGCGCACTTCCTTCACGCCGGCGGTGAAATAGCTTTGCAATCCCAGCAGCTTGAAAGCGGCGCGGATCAGGCGATCCAGGCCCGGCTCGTCCATGCCCATGTCGGCCAGGAATTCATGCTTGTCGGCCTCGTCGAGGTCGGCAATTTCGGCCTCGATCGCGGCGCAGATCGCGACCACCGGCGCATTCTGCGATTTCGCGTACGCGGTCAACTGGTCGAGCAGCGGATTATTGGTGAAGCCATGATCGGATACGTTGCCGACATACATCGCCGGTTTCGCGGTGATCAGGCACAGCGGCTTGATCAATTCCATTTCTTCCGTATCCAGCCCCATCGAACGCACCGGTTGCGCTTCGTTCAGGTGCGGCATCATGCGCTCCAGCAGCGCGACCAGCTTGGCGGCATCCTTGTCGCCGGAACGCGCTTTCTTGTTCTCGCGATGGATTGCCTTTTCGACCGTGCCCATGTCGGCCAATGCCAGTTCGGTTTGAATCACTTCGATATCGTCGAGCGGATTGATTTTGCCGGCGACGTGGATCACGTTGTCGTCTTCGAAGCAGCGCACCACATTGACGATCGCATCGGTTTCACGGATGTGCGACAGGAACTGGTTGCCCAGGCCTTCGCCCTTGGATGCGCCGGCGACGAGGCCGGCGATGTCGACGAATTCCACCACCGATGGCACGACGCGTTCCGGCTTCACGATTTCGGACAGCGCCTTCAGGCGCGGATCGGGCACTTCCACCATGCCGACGTTGGGTTCAATGGTGCAGAACGGATAGTTTTCCGCAGCGATGCCCGCCTTGGTCAACGCGTTGAAAAGGGTGGATTTGCCGACGTTAGGCAGGCCGACGATGCCGCATTTGAGACTCATGGTGTGTGCTTTGCTGGTTTTTCGGTGAACCTGCTATTTTACCGTAGCTTGGTGGTCAGATCGGCTGCACTCGGCTCAAATTCCAGGATCGGAGCATTAAAAAACCGTTTACAAGTTCAATGAGATTACGTCCATCGAAGCCCTGTTGCCCAATCTGGCGCTGTCTGGCTGCATCGTAGCGATTGATGCCATGGGCTCTGCCAGACGGCGATTGCCGCGCAAATGCAAGCATGCTGCCTGGAGGCCAGATGATCTATTCGATTTGCTCGGTATGCAGCCAATGGCCGAATTTTGATGCTCCGGCCCCTGCACAGGGCGTGAAGTTTGCGTGAGCGGATGCGAATTTGAGCCAGGAATATCCAAAATGATACTTGTGATCATGACTGGATTAAGGAATACTTTTGCTGGCGGCACTTCTGATACGAGAAAATGGATACATGGAAAGATGACATTAAATATTTCAGAGAAAGTATCGTTGACTGTAACGACACGCGGGATGCGAATGTGTGCGTGGTGCACTCACGCATTCACTGCCAGCGGGGTCGTTTTCGGATTATTGGCTGTATCCGCTGTTGAGCAACGTAATTGGCAGGCCGTGTTGTTTTGGTTGTTCATTGCTTTAATCATTGACGGTATTGACGGTCCAGTGGCCCGCAAGATAGACATTAAAACCGTACTGCCTCGATTTGATGGCAGTACGCTTGATCTGTTGGTGGATTATTTTACCTTTGTGATCGTGCCGGCACTGATGCTTTACCGGTCCGAGCTGCTGCCGGAGCCAATACGGTTTATAGCGGCTGCCGCTATCTTGATGTCGGCTCTGCACCATTACTGCAATCTGGACATCAAGACGGAAGATGGGTACTTTGTCGGATTTCCGGCATTCTGGAATATCGCAGTGTTCTACCTATATCGATTTCCGCAGGATCCGTGGATTGCCGCCGCCATTGTCTTTCTGTTGTGTGCGTTAACTTTTGCGCCGGTTAAAGTGGTTCATCCTTTGCGCGTCAAAAAATTCCGTACGATGTCTATATTCGTCGTCTTGTTATGGCTGGCACTTGTTGTTATCGCACTTGCGCGACCGAACTTGCGCGAAGATTGGTTGTTTTTTGCAAGCATGCTGCCGTTAGCTTATTTCACATGGATCAGCATTCGTCGCACCGTCATCGGATCAGACTTCCTCGTATGCAGAAAGGGGGGAGCAAATGCCAACACAGAACATGCCCTGTAATTTCGTCATCACAGCGCAGATTGATCCGCATATTCAACGGCGCAAGAATATCTTGCGCGCCTATCCGCACATTCGCACTTTGTTCGGCCCTAATCCATGGTCGGCGCTATTAACCGCCGTGTTGGTGCTGATGCAGTTGGGACTGGCAGCGCAATTACATCATGCAGGCCTGTGGCAAGTGGTGGTGTTGGCGGCGTTGGTGGGTGCTTATCTTGCCGCTTCGCTGTTTGCGATGATTCATGATGCCAGTCATGGCTTGATTTTCAGGCGCCGCGCCGGAAATTACTGGACCGCATGCTGTGCCAACGTGCCGCTCGTGATGTGGAGTGCGGTGCCTTTCTTTCGGTATCATTTATGGCATCATCGCTCGCTTGGCGATTATGAGTGCGACGTCGGTGTGCCCACCACAGCAGAAGCGCATTGGGTCGGCAACAGCGCTTTTCGCAAAGCATGGTGGCTGGCGTTTTTTTCCATTTTCCAAGCGCTTAGAACGCGTAAATTTCCAACTACAAAACCTTATTGGACTGTGTGGATGCTGCTTAATGCAGCCATTCAGGTGAGTGCGAATATACTCATATTTTGGTTTTTGGGGTGGCAGGCATTGTTGTATCTTGGGCTGTCGATTTTTTTCGCTCTGGGTTTTCACCCATTGGGCACCCGTGTCGTGCAGGAGCATTTCGTGCTCGCTGATGGACAGGAAACCAATAATTTCACTGGATGGGCCAATTTGTTTGAATGTAATTTCGGTTACCACATTCAGCACCATGACTTCCCTAATATTCCCTGGAACCGTCTTCCGCGTTTGCAGAGAATGGCCCCTGAGTTTTATGTGAGCCAAGCCGGCTTTGCTTCGCGCCTGAAATTGATGTTGCAATTCATCTTCGACCCGAACTGGTCCATATACCGTAATACTGTAAGACTGCGACCCAACCAGAAATCGGCTCAACGGAATATGATCCACGCGCATGAATGACTCCTCTTCCAGCATGATCCGTTTGGCGGTGATTGGCGCGGGTTTCATGGCGCACCGACGGATACGGGCATTTCTTTCTACCGGACGCGTGCAGCTTGTCGGTATCGCAGCGCGGCGCTTGTCTAGTGCGCAAGCGTTGGGCGCCGAGTTGAATTGCAGCGCTTGCTATACGGATTATCGCGGTCTCACCGAATGTGCGCCGGATGCGATATTGATTGAAGTGCCCCATAGTGCGCAAGATGCGTTGGCGTTATGGGCGATCGAGAAAAAGTTGCCAACCTTGATTGGCGGACCTTTGTCCGGCTCGGTGCATGGCGGTGAGCATATTTTACGGGCTGCGCAAGCCGGTAATGTTTTAATCGAACTGGGCTTTGAGGCGCGTTATAAAGCTATTTGGGAAACTGCGCGGGAGTGGATTCAAGCGGGTCGGATCGGCCGGCCCATTGCTATTCAATCCATCGCGCTTTGGGACGGCAATCCCAATAGCTGGTACTACGATGAAGCGGCAAGCGGCGGCATGCCATTGACGCATATGAGTTATACCTTCATCAATCCCTTGCGTTGGATTTTCGGAGAACCGCTGCGTGTCTCTGCGTTCGCTAACCGCATCAAACATACTGCTGCCCATCAGGTGCGCGAAGAAACATGTGCCGCTAATATCCTGTTCCCGCAAGAGGTCGTGTGCTCGATGCTGGCGGGCTTTGTAAAACCGGGGAATGCCGATGCCTGGCGCATTTCAATTATCGGCACGGAGGGGGTGCTGGAACTGCACCCAACGGAAATGGATAATGGCACCCTGCATTTGTATCGTGGCAATGATGTTACGAAAATAGATTTCGTTAAAGCGCCAAATGCATTTGTGGTACAGGCAAATGCGTTCCTTGATTCGATTCAGGGTGATCCGCGTTGCCGCAATCACCCCTTCGATGCGTTAAACGATTTGCGTGTAGCGGCTGCTATTGCTACTTCAGCACGAGAGTGCCGGTCGGTTGATTTGTCCTATTGAGAATTAAGAATATGCATGACACCAGAACCCTTTATCCATAAGACCTGCACTGTCATGCATTAGAGCCCGCGCAGCAATAAGTGAGCCAATTTTGCTGGACATGCCGGGCACACGATTGCTGCGCGGGTCCTTAGCGTTGTGCCGAAGTCAGTTGAACTGTTTCTGTAATCCAGCGACGTGCATGCTCCGGCCAAAATTCTTCAGGACCATATGTCCGCTGTTCTGGATTGAACATCCATCCCAGGCGAGAATGTGCGCCACGATTGCCGGTAAAGAGTGCCTCAACATCCAGTGGGTTTCCCGGGTAATTTTGTATGAAGAGTTTTTTGCATTCAATGGCATTGAATTCTTTCGGCCAATGGTGCTGAGTCGGATGCTGGATGATGGTATGTTGATTGCGCCACAGGCCACGCGCGATTTCTGCTTCGTTCTCACGATTGACATATTCAAGACGCGGTGTCTGCACTTGGATGCCAAGGGCGCCTAACGCTGCGGCCAGTGCCAATTCGTCGCACAAATCACCCGGCCAATGAACATGGTCTTCGTGCGCAAGCTCTCCCAACTTCCATTCGTCGATGATGCGAATCCACGCATCGAGCCAAGGAATGCAACTTTCATCAGCCATGACTGTGCCCGAGTTATAGCGGATCCAGAATTTTTGTTCAGGCCAACGTATCGACACCAGTGGCGCTTGCCACGAATGCGGGATGGGCGCCACTATGCGGCATTCAACATCCAGGTAGAGAACTGTCCCAAACTCTTCCACTCCCCTGCGAATGATTTTCGGATGGTTACACCAGGCCTGCAATAGGTTTGAATAATTTTCGTCAATTTCGTAGAGGTGACAAGGGTAACCAAACTGTTCGCAATCGGCGCGTAAATGTTGAAACATCGCTTTGTACGGCCCGGATGCCCAAGCAATACATGTAAATCTTGGAGAGGAAATTTTGCTCATTCAAAAAGCCTTGTGATTGGGGGTATCCTTCAGTTGCGCAGGGTTAATATATTTCAAAATAGCATGTAAATCCAGTAATAATTCAGCCCGTAGTTAAGCAGCCGCAGGAATACCGCCAGCAAAAGCTGTAGTTAAAACATGAAGCAGATCTTTTTGATTTTTTTTGTGTAGAGTGGCGAGGCACGCGGCAAAGAGACCACTGACATCCGTTACCTGATTGGTTCGATGACGCCTGATGCGGGAGTGATACTGAACGCGAACCGGCTCCATTGGAGTATCGGGAGCGGATTGCATCGCTTTCCGGATGAGCATTTCGCGAAGATGCCAGTGCCGTTCACCTGCGTCAGGCTGCGGAAAATTTTTTGGGGGAGGCGCAAACTGGCCGAGAATGACCGTGATATCTTACGAAGACATGCCGGCGCAAATGCATCAGCGCCTTGGGGGGCGTGGAAAAACAGCGCGCTCATTTTGCCGTGTGCAGTTGCATTGTTGCGGCCTCGAACTTGCCTTCGCATAAGAGCGGAATAACATCAAGACTTTTTTCGATCGCTTCGTTAATCAGCGGTTGTTCTTCCTTGCGCGGGCGGTGCAGCACGAAATCGGCGACTACCTGCTGTGAATTGAGCAAGCGCGGATGGCCGATGCCGATGCGCAGGCGCCAGTAGTCCTGCGTGCCGAGTGCGGCAGTAATGTCTTTCAAGCCATTGTGGCCGCCGGACGAGCCGCCTTTCTTGATTTTTGCGATGCCGGGCGCGAGATCGAGTTCATCGTGCACAACTAGGATTTCATCCGGCGCGATTTTGTAAAAGCGCGCCAATGCGCCGACCGATTGACCTGAGCGATTCATGTAGGTTTGCGGCTCCAGCAGCCATACTTCCTGTCCCGCAATCATCGCCTTGGCCGCCAATGCGTTGAAGCGTGCTTCGCGCGCCAATTTGCCGCGTGCATGGCTGCTGTTGGCGAGATTGTCGACCAGCCAGAAACCGGCGTTGTGGCGGGTTTGCTCGTATTCCGGACCGGGGTTGCCGAGGCCGACGATGAGACGAATGGACATGGTGTTGGGGGGAATCAAAACGTCGATTATCCCGGATGTAGCGGCTTGTCGTCCACCAGGGCCTTTTTTTGTCGTCGCCCTTCCATGAAAAAACCCGCCACGTGTGGCGGGTTTTTTGGCGCCAGGCGAAATGCCTGGATCGTTACCGGATTACTTTTTCTCGGCAGGTGCAGCGGCAGCGGCAGTTGCAGTTGCTTCGGCTTCCACTTTGCCGGCAGGAACCGATGCAGTTGCGATGGTCGGATTGTCTTGACCGCCATGGACAACGGCAGTAACGCCTTGCGGCAATTTGAGATCGGACAAGTGGATCGAGTGACCGACTTCGATTGCTGCCAGATCCACTGTGACGAACTCAGGCAGATCTTTCGGCAAGCAGGCGATATCCAGCTCAGCCATCACGTGGCTGATGATGCCGGAGGACAGTTTGACTGCCGGCGATACTTCGGCGTTGATGAAGTGCAGCGGCACTTTCACGTGGATCTTTTGCGATGCGTCGACGCGCTGGAAGTCAGCGTGCAGAACCAGTTGCTTGTATGCGTGCATCTGGAAGTCGCGCAGCAGAACTTGCTCGACTTTGCCATCGACTTCGAGGTCGAGGATCGACGAGTGGAAGGTCTCTTTTTTCAGCGCGTGGTAGAGCGCGTTGTGGTCGAGTTTGATATTGACCGGCACGCTGGTTCCACCATAGATGATGCCTGGGGTTTGGCCAGCATTGCGCAGGCGGCGGCTCGCTCCGGACCCCTGCTCAGTGCGTGCAAATGCGATTACTTTCATTGTGAAGCTCCATTAAATGCAAGATCTTGGCCTTGCGGTGAAAATCCCCCGCGACCAGGGGATTTGAAAAGCTCTCCTCCCGCGAGGAAGAGAGATAAATGCTGTTAATCCGCAAACAGCGACATCACTGAATCGCCTTTGGTAATGCGCTTGAATGTCTCCGCCAGCAAGCCGGCACATGACAATTGGCGTATCTTGTTGCAGGCCTTGGCCGTATCCGACAATGGAATCGTGTCGGTCACCACCAGCTCGTCCAGCGGCGAATGCGAGATGCGATCGATGGCCGGGCCTGACAATACCGGGTGCGTACAGTACGCGATGACTTTTTTCGCGCCGCGCTCTTTCAATACTTCGGCTGCCTTGGTCAGGGTGCCTGCGGTGTCGACCATGTCATCCATGATCACGCAGTTGCGGCCTTCGACTTCGCCGATGATGTTCATGACTTCCGACACGTTCGCTTTCGGGCGGCGTTTATCGATGATCGCGAGGTCGCAGTTGAGGCGTTTGGCCAAAGCGCGCGCGCGCACCACGCCGCCGACGTCGGGCGACACCACCAGCAGGTCGTCGTATTTTTTACTGACCAGATCGCTCAACAGGATCGGCGATGCATAAATATTATCGACCGGGATGTCGAAGAAGCCCTGAATCTGGTCTGCGTGCAGATCCATGATCAACACGCGCTCGACACCGGCTTCCTGCAGCATGTTGGCGACGACCTTGGCCGAAATCGCCACCCGCGCCGAACGCGGGCGGCGATCCTGACGTGCATAACCGAAATACGGGATCGCGGCAGTGATGCGGCCGGCCGATGCGCGCTTCAAGGCATCGACCATCAGCATGATTTCCATCAGGTTGTCGTTGGTCGGCGCGCACGTCGATTGCAGCACGAAGACATCCTTGCCGCGCACGTTCTCGTTAATCTCGACCATGACTTCGCCATCCGAGAATTTCGAGACATTCGCCTTGCCGAGCGGGATACCGAGCTGTTTGGCAACGCTTGCAGCCAATTCCGGGTTTGCGTTACCAGTAAAAACCATCAGGTTCTCGAGCGCCATGGGATCCCTAAATGCAATCGTTAAAAGCTTGAAAAGCCGCCAATGCCTGACTGTGGACAGTCTTGCATTGGCGGCTTGCCTATTTACTTACATTTTTATTTTTATTGAGCTAATGGCAGGGGAAGAAGGATTCGAACCTTCGAATGCTGGAATCAAAATCCAGTGCCTTAACCGGCTTGGCGATTCCCCTACACAACTGGTTGTTTCGCGTCATATTGTCGCTGTATCCAGCGTCCGATGCAACGTAAAACGAATCTATTGACTACGACTGCAGCAAGTAAGCAAGCGGATGGCGCTCGATTGCTTTGGCTTTCCATGCCTTCCAGCGCGCGGGTACTGCTTTGAGTACCTCGTCTGCCTGGTGTTCCTGCTCAAATGCACAGAACACGCAAGCGCCTGAACCGGTCATCCTCGCATTTCCATATCTGCCCAGCCATTCGATGGCATCGGCGACAGGCGGAAACTGCTTGGCAGCCACGACTTGCAAGTCGTTTTTTCCAAAGTTAATTACATCTGTGGAAAAGTCCGTTATTTTGACCGGTTTCGTATCTCGTGTCAATTCCGCTGAGGAAAATATAGTGGCGGTTGGCACAAAAACCCCGGGTTCAATCACGGCAAACCAGCAAGTACGCGTGTTGACCGGCGTCAGCGCTTCACCGACACCTTCGGCGAATGCGTTTTGGCCAAACATGAAAAACGGTACATCGGCACCCAACTGCAGGCCCAAGACCATTAGTTCGGCGCGTGTCAGGCCGGTTTGCCATAAGTGATTGAGCGCCATCAAGGTGGTTGCGGCATCGGACGATCCGCCACCCAGGCCGCCACCCATCGGCAGTCGCTTTTCGATGGCAATGTCGGCGCCGAGGAGCGCGCCGCCCGATCTTGGGCCGGCGCTTGATTGCAAAAGTTTCGCCGCACGCACGATCAGGTCGGTTTCTTCCGGGACCCCGGCGAGGTCCGTGGTGCGGCGGATGTTGCCGTCGTCGCGCACGTCGAAATGCAGCATGTCGCCGTGATCGAGCAATTGGAACGCGGTCTGCAGCAGGTGGTAGCCGTCCGGCCGCCTGCCCGTTACATGCAGGAAAAGATTCAGCTTGGCGGGTGCGGGGCAGTTGTGGAGCGTGCGGGTCATGTTGATAAAGGGAGGGGGATCAGCTTGTTTGCCAGCGGTCGATCACGATGCGGATCGACACGTCACCGGCCTGTGCGGTGAAGCGATCGAGGTCGATGCGCTTCGGACGGTCTTGCGCCGACGATGCGTCCCCATCCTGCCAGCCGGCATAGCGGATACGCCAGCCGTCGCTGGTGGTGATGGTGTCTGCGCTTTGCGGTGTCGCGACGATGCGCCGGCCATTGGCGTCGATTGCAAAGCCTTGCAGCCATTGGCGTAATCCGGCGATCGGCAGCGGCCAGCCGATGGTGTCCGTGACCAATACGTCGACATTTGCGGCCATGCGCGGCGCCTGGCCCGCCTGCACCAGCGTGGACGCGGCAGGCGTGACGTCGATGGTGGCGATGGTTTGTCCGAGCGGCGACAGCAGCGTGACCAAGGTGTGTCTCGCTGTTTGCGTCCACACAAAGCTGCCGTGCAGCGATTCGTCCTTGCCGTTTTGCTGATAGCGTATCGACAGCCGCCCGCCCAGATCGATTGTGTCGTGAAAGGTTCGTGCGGGGAGGGCTTGTCGCGCAGGTGTGCCGCCCGGTGGCATACCTGCGCAGCCGGCCAATAGCAGCAGCGCCAACATCGATGCGACGGCGACGCGCCGGCCACTGCAGGTAATATCAAGGAAAGAGGGGATCCGGGTCATATGGACAGGTGGTGAATCAAAACGGCATGTCGAGACAATCGGGAGTTCTGCATGACACTCCCGCTTGGTCAATGTCCATCAGTGAAATCAAATCGAGGTAATTTACAGGCTCACATGCAGCCGCGCCAGCGTGCTCTTCAAGGTGTCGTTGTGCGGATCCTTCGTATTGGCGTCGCGCCAGAGTTTTTGCGCATCTTCTCTCTGGCCTTTCACCCACAACACTTCGCCCAGATGCACGCCGATTTCAGGATCGGGGCGCAGGGTATAAGCGCGGCGCAGCGATTCTTCGGCCTCCCTCAATTTCCCCATCCGGAATTGCACCCAGCCCAAGCTGTCCATGATGAAGGGGTCTTCAGGCGCGAGCTTGAGCGCTTGACCGATCAGCGCCAATGCTTCCGGTAGCCGCAAATTGCGTTCCGCCAGCGAATAGCCCAGCGCGTTATAGGCGTGCGGACTGTTCGGCGCAAGCTCGATCACCTTGCGCAAGGTCGTTTCCATCAGGTCGATGTTGTTGCCCTTTTCGGCCACCATTGCATAGTCGTACAGCAAATCGGTATTGGTGGGAAAGTGCTGAATGCCGGCATTCAGCACCGCCAGCGCGTCGGCAATCTGGTTTGCGTCGCGCAATAGCTGCGCCTCCGCCACGATGATTTGCACCTGTTCGCGCTCGCCTTCCGGCTTGAGGCTGATCAGCAGCGTGCGTGCGGCGATCAGGTCGCCGCGCTTGGCGATGATTTGCGCGCGCTTGATCTGGGCGACGAGATAGGCGTCGCCGGAGTCAATTTGCGACAGCCATTTGATCGCCTCTTCCGGGGCCTTGCGCTCTTCTGCAATTTGCGCCAGCACCAGCAGCGCCTGGGTTGGGTCGCGCTCGTCATCGGGATTTTTCGCCAGCAGATTCAGGTAAGCCGTCAGATATTTTTCAGCCGACTTCAAGTCATTGGTTTGCGTACCCAGCATGCCGAGTGCATACAGGGTCGACAAATCCTCCGGCTGCGCCTTTAACAAAACTTCGAATTCGTGGCGCGCCTTGTCGTATTGTTTTTGCTCGATCAGCGTGCGCGCAAACGCGAGCCTGACCTCGCGCGCATTGGGATGGGCGGCCAGGAAAGACGTCAGGAATTCTGCGGCGTCGTTTTTGTCCGGCGTGACCTGCGCCAAAGTCAGTGCGCCCAGCTCCGAGTCTGGTTTGATTTCCAGTGCAGTGCGCGCTTCGGCGCGTGCCCGGACGTTGTCGCCATTGCTGAATGCGCCTTGCGCCAACGCGAGATGCGCATCCGGCGTGGAATTGTAAGGCGACACCAGATCTTCCAGCATCGAAAAGGCCGCGCTCTTGTCCTTGGCGCGGGCCAGCATGCGTTGTGTCTGGAACATCATCAAGCCGCGCACCTGCGGCCGGGCATCCGCCAGGCGCTGCGCGAAAATCGGGCGCGCGCTTTCGAGATTGTCGCTCAATACAATGAATCCCAGAAAATACTGTGCCGCCTCTTCGGAATGCGGCGCCAGCTCGCGCCATAGCCGGATCGCCGATAGCGCTTCGCCGCCTTGCTTGGCGCCGAGCGCGATTTCGGCGGCGCGGCGGGCCAGGCGCGGGTCGCGCGTTTGCTGTGCGGTAGTCAGTGTCGCGATGTACGCTGTTTGCCATTGGCCGCGCTGATAAGCGATTTCTGCACCCAAGAGCTTGAACAGCAATTCATCGGTCAGTTCGACTGCCGGCAATGCGTCTTCGGCCGATGAGGCATCTGCTTTGGCGCCGATCTTGCGCAGGCGGATCGAGCCCGGGAATTCTTCTCCCGCTGCCACCGTGGTCGACGCGCCTGCATTTTTGAGCGCTGCCGATTGCGGTTGCAGTCCCGCACAGCCTGCCAACAGGAACGACAGCGTTACAATGACAAAAGTGTTTTTCAATGGATATCCTGATAAGTCATAGCGCACTAGCAGGTTTTATTCTACGCCCAACCAGCCCGCTATGCGCACGGTAATGCATAACGCAAACCATGCCGCGTATCCCTAAAATTGCGGGACAGAGTTAAGCGCAGCGGTACTCTGTCCTCAACTGACTAAGAGAAGGAGTTTGGTTCAAGCATGCCTGAATTGCCTGAAGTCGAGGTTACCCGGCGCGGCGTTGCGCCGCATCTGGAAGGCCGTACCGTCACCGCCGTTACGTTGCGCCACAGTGGCCTGCGCTGGCCGTTTCCGGCCGATTTGCCGCAATGCCTGTCCGGGCACACGATACGCAGCACAGGGCGGCGCGGCAAATATCTGTTGATCCGGTTTGATCACGGCACGCTGATCATCCATCTCGGCATGTCCGGGCATTTGCGCATTTTGCCGCTGGGAACACTACCGAACAAGCACGATCATTTCGACCTGGTGGTCGGTAAGCAATTGTTGCGCATGCACGATCCGAGACGTTTCGGCGCGGTGCTGTGGCATGGCCGGGAAGATGGCGCGATCGAAAATCATCTGTTGCTGCGAGGATTGGGCGTGGAGCCGCTGGAAGACGCGTTTTCGGCGGACCTGCTGTACCGGCAGACGCGCAACCGCAGTGCAGCAATCAAGCAGGTGTTGCTCGCGGGCGACATCGTGGTGGGTGTCGGCAATATTTATGCATCCGAAAGCCTGTTCCAGGCCGGCATCAATCCAAAGACGCCGGCGCACCGCATCGGCCTCGCGCGCTATGCTAGGCTGACGCGCGCAATCCGCGACATATTGGCCGCCGCCATAGAGCAGGGCGGCAGTACTTTACGCGATTTCATCGGGGTCAACGGCCAATCCGGTTACTTCCAGCAAAGCTATTTTGTGTATGACCGAGCGGGGCAGGCCTGCCGCATTTGCGGCGCTGAAGTGCGGCAAATCAAGCAGGGCCAGCGTTCGACGTTTTACTGCGTAAATTGTCAAAAGTAAGCGCCAGTGCTAGTGTCGTGACTTGATACCGAGCAAGAGCAGAAAAATTAATTAAATGAAAAGATCGTGTCAGTGGAGATAACGTGAACAATCTGGTTCAAAAGTTTCACGAATACAGCGGCTGGCGCCGCGGCGTGGCAATTGCGCTGGAGCGCTATCACGCCTGCGTCAACGTTGCCGAACTATCGGACGCCGCATGCGATCAGCGCTTTGCGCGGACACTTGCGCGTCTGAACGACGACAAGCTGTCGATTGCATTCGTCGCCGAATTTTCACGCGGTAAATCCGAATTGATCAACGCGATCTTTTTCGCCGATTACGGCCAGCGCATTTTGCCCTCGTCCGCCGGACGCACCACCATGTGTCCGACCGAATTGTTGTACGACGAAACCTTTCCGCCGTCGATCCGCCTGCTGCCGATCGAAACCCGCGCGGAATCGCAGTCGACCACCGAATTCAAGGAACAGAATCACGTCTGGACTGTCTTGCCGCTCGATATTTCGTCCGGCGACGGCATGCTGGAAGCATTCAAGCAAGTGAGCCTGACCAAGCAGGTATCGGTCGAAGATGCGAAACGCTATGGCTTGTACAACGAAGACGATCCCGATATTGCGCTGGCAGTCGATAGCCACGGCATGGTCGAAGTATCGCAATGGCGCCATGCGATCGTGAATTTCCCGCATCCGCTGCTGAAACAGGGCCTGGTCATTATCGATACGCCGGGCTTGAACGCGATCGGCACCGAGCCGGAACTGACCCTGAACCTGATACCGAATGCGCATGCGGTGCTGTTTATCCTGGCGGCCGACACTGGCGTCACCAAGAGCGATATCGAAGTGTGGCGCGATCATATCGGTAGCGGACCGGGGCGCATTGTGGTGCTGAACAAGATCGACAGCATGTGGGATGAATTGCGCACGCCAGCCGAAGTTGAACAGCAAATCGATCGGCAGATCACATC
>CAMLDH010000020.1 GCA_946478765.1 uncultured Oxalobacteraceae bacterium
TGTTTGAACAGCAGCTCGAATACGCTGATGTCGTGGTGTTGAATAAAATCGATCTGCTCGATGAAAATGCGCTGCTACTGGCCGAGACCCGCGTGCGGCAACGTGCGCCGAATGTGCGCTTCCTCGAACTTGCCTATCACGCACAGCTCGATATCCGCCTTGCTCTGGGACTGCGCTTGCATCAGCCAACACTGGTTGCGCACAGCCACCGTTACACGCCGCTGGCGTCGATGCCGGGCCCCGATGCTTCTCTACTCGGCAATCAAGACCGCCTGAACGGTCATGCCCATTCCGGCTTGAGTGCCCACAGCCATGGCCTCGCAACGCACAAGCATTTTCATGAGCAGGACCCGGGCTGGCTTTCGTTTGTGCTGCGCAGCCAAGCGCCGCAGCAAACAGAAACATTGAAATCCGCGTTGATCGAAGCGGCCAAGGCGGAACCGATCTTGCGCAGTAAAGGTTTTATTCGCACCAGCGATTCGGAACGTGCTGTGCTGGTGCAGGGCGTACGCTCACGGGTGGCGATCAGTGTCGATGCGGAAAAACCGGCCCCACAAAAATCGGAACTGGTGTTCATCGGTTACCATCCGAGCCGCACCAAAGTGGCGGCATTGTTAACCGACTTGACCGGAACCATCTGGAGATAATTGCAATGAAAACCGATCCTGAATCACATAAGCGGATGACCCAGCGTCATAAAGAGGGCTTCGAAAAAAAGAAGGCCGCTGCGCAAAAAGAAAAAGGCTTGCTGATTGTGTACACCGGCACCGGCAAAGGCAAATCCACCGCCGCATTCGGCATGGGCATGCGCATACTCGGCCATCAGATGAAACTGGGTGTGGTGCAATTCATCAAGGGGGCATTGCACAGCGCCGAACGCCAGGTGCTCGGCAGCAACCCCAATTGCGATTTCCATGTCGTCGGCGCCGGTTATACCTGGGATACGCAGGATCGCACAGCCGACATGCAAACGGCCGCCAACGGTTGGGCCGAAGCGGTCAGGATGATCAACGATCCTTCCTACGATATGGTGATTCTCGATGAACTCAATATCGTGCTCAAGTACCAATACCTCGACTTGGCCGAAGTCCTTGACGTATTCGGCAAGCGGCGCGAGATGCTGCACATCGTCGTTACCGGCCGTCATGCGCCGGAGGGATTGATTGAACTGGCCGATCTCGTCAGCGATATTCGTCCGGTAAAACACCCGTACCAGGAACAAGGCATCAAGGCGCAAAAAGGGGTGGAGTTTTAAGGTGCAAACGCAACGCTGCCCAGCGCTCTTCATCGGCGCACCTGGCTCCAATCACGGCAAGACGACCGTCACTGCCGCGCTTGCCCGCTTCCATGCCAATCAAGGCCGTAAAGTCAGGGTATTCAAGACCGGGCCGGATTTCCTTGATCCGATGATACTGGAGCGCGCTAGCGGCCAGCCGGTGTACCAGCTGGATCTTTGGCTGGCAGGTGAAGCAGAATGCCGGCGCCTGGTCTACGAGGCGGCGCACACGGCGGATCTGATCCTGATCGAGGGCGTGATGGGCTTGTTCGACGGCAGCCCTTGCAGCGCTGATCTCGCCGAAAAATCAGGGGTGCCGGTGCTGGCGGTCATCGACGCATCTGGCGTAGCGCAAACGCTGGGCGCAATCGCGTATGGACTTGCCCACTATCGTTCAGGACTGCCGTTCGCCGGCGTGCTGGCCAATGCGGTCGCCAGCAGCCGTCATGAAGAAATGATCGTGCAGGGCATGCCGCCGGGAATGCGCTATTTCGGCGGGCTGCCGCGCAATACGCAATTTACTTTGCCGGAGCGGCATCTGGGTCTGGTGCAGGCCGAAGAGATTATCGATCTTGAATCCCGCCTGTCGGCAGCCGCAGCGTCGATTGCTTTGACAAGCTTGGCAGAATTGCCGGCAGCAGTGGAATTCACCGATGCCGCCGTTGAACCGCTGCAGCAACTGCTGGCCGGCGTGCGCATCGGCATTGCGCGTGATCCGGCATTTTCATTTATTTATCCGGCTAATCTGGATTTGTTGCGGGCGCTGGGCGCCGAGCTTGTTTTCTTTTCGCCGCTCGTTGACCAAGCGCTGCCGGAGGTCGACAGCCTTTACCTGCCGGGCGGATATCCGGAACTGCATCTTCAGCAATTGCAGGATAACGCAGCGCTGAAAGCCGCGCTGCACAGCCACTTCCGGCGAGGAAAACCGATTTACGCAGAGTGCGGCGGCATGCTGTATTTGCTCGAATCGCTCACCGACAAAGCCGGCAAGCGGGGCGCAATGACGGGTCTGTTGCCGGGGCATGCGGTCATGCAGGCGCGCTTGCAAGGCTTGGGTTATCAATCGGCGCCGATGCCGGACGGCGTGCTGCGCAGTCATACTTTTCACCATTCGGTGATCGACACGCCGCTGACCCCGATCGCATCCGGCGAGCGTTTATACAATACCTCGCAAGGGGAGAGAATTTTTCAATTGGAGCGACTGACAGCAAGTTACCTGCACTGTTACTTTCCTTCCAATCCAAGCGCGGCCGCCCGGCTATTTCTGCCATGAACCGATTCAGCAACGAAGAGGTCGCCGCAGTATACAAAGTGATCGCCGAACGGCGCGATATCCGCCATTTTCTGCCGGACCCACTCTCGCCGGAACTGCTGGCCCGCCTGTTGAACGCCGCGCATCTGGCTCCCAGCGTCGGCTTCATGCAGCCGTGGCGTTTTATCCGTATTTCGGACCCAGGCCTGCGCACCACCATTCACCAGATGGTCGAACAAGAGCGCATCAACACCGCCCATGCTTTGCACGAGCGCGAGGACGAATTCATGCGGCTGAAAGTGGAGGGTGTGCGCGAGTGCGGCGAATTGCTGGTGGTGGCGTTGATGGATCGGCGCGAGGAACATATTTTCGGACGCCGCACGCTGCCGGAAATGGACCTCGCCTCGGTTGCTTGCGCGATCCAGAACATCTGGCTGGCAGCTCGCGCCGAAGGTATCGGCATGGGCTGGGTTTCGCTGTTCGATCCGGAGCAACTGCGTCTTGTACTGGGCATGCCCGCCGACGCCAAGCCGATTGCGATTCTGTGTCTGGGTCATGTGGAAGCCTTTTATCCGAAGCCGATGCTCGAACTTGAAGGCTGGGCGGTGCGGCAGAAGCTGCAAGACATGGTGTACGAGAACGCCTGGCGCAATCATGCCGAGACCAATAGCGAACCGGAATAAACCTGAATCATTCATTACCCGCAATTTTTATTTAAGGAGAATCGTATGCGTACCAAATTTATCCGCTGGTGTATCACCCTGATGCCGATGGCTTTCTGCAGCATGGCCTATGCGCATCCTGGTCATGCGAATGGCGCCGTGGCCGGCATTGTCCATCCGCTTCTCGGCCTCGATCATGTGCTCGCCATGCTTGCGGTCGGCGTATGGGCGGCTCAGTTGGGAGGACGTGCAAAGTGGCTGGTGCCCGCCAGTTTTGTCGCGCTCATGGCGCTGGCAGGCAGCATGGGTATGGCCGGCATCGCGTTGCCCATGGTGGAAAGCGGTATCGCGACTTCGGTGCTGCTGCTGGGCTTGCTGATCGCTTTTTCGGTGAAAGTGACGCCCGCGCTTGGCGCCGGCATCGTCGGTTTATTTGCCGTTTTTCATGGCTATGCGCATGGAGTGGAAATGCCGCTGCCAGGCTCGTCATGGCAATATGGTCTTGGCTTTGTTCTGTCGACTGCAGTATTACATGGACTTGGTTTGCTGCTCGGTAGGGGGAGGCTGCAACAAGGTTTATGGCTGCGCGCCGCAGGTGCGCTGGTTGCTGCAAGCGGCGCCTGGATGATGGCGACGATTTGATTTGGCTGCCGCGAGAGCGCCATGCTCGGCATGGCGCTCTCTTCGAGTATGAGAGCAATGGGTGCGATCAGCACCTTTACCCCTGGAACAGATTCCGGTAGGCAATTTCCGCAACAATCCCATTCCCGTTGTTCTTTTGCGCCATGGAAACACTTAGCCGGGGCACTGTCGCCTCTCGACAGGCATTTTCTTGAGTTACCCGCTGATGCACCCAGAGCAGCTATTTCCTCTTAATCTGTTTGTTGAGATAATCTGACAATATTTCCTGTATTGGCGTTGTGAGACATTTCAAATGCGAATTTCAGAAAAATTCACAACATTTTGGGAAACTTAACAGTGATCAAGGTGTCATCCGTTACATCTAGTATTATTTAATTCTATGAAGAGGAAAAATTATGAGCGAACATGCGTTGGCGGGACAAGAAACCTACGATCCCAATCGATTGCTTGATACATTGCTTGAAAAGATGCATTTGAAAAATGATGCGGCACTTTCGCGGGCGCTGGAAGTCGCGCCACCGGTGATCAGCAAGATTCGACATCGCCGATTGCCAGTTGGTGCGTCGTTGCTGATTCGAATGCACGAAGTCTCGGAAATGAGCATTCGTGATTTGCGTGATTTGATGGGAGATCGGCGTACGAAGTATCGGCTGAGTGATGTGCAGGGAAAACCAAAATTGCCGGATCAGAGTGTGGGCGATCAGGCAAGTCCATTGCACTAAAAAAGAAAAGTGCGGTACGGAATTGATTGACGCAGCGTAAGTCAGGTTGGGTGCAGCCTTGAAAAGCTGCGCTTGGCTGCATTCGATGTGGCGTTCATTTAATGAATTAAGTATCGAGTTCCGTGTAGTGGCGGAAAATCCCTTCCTTGCTGAACGGGACCCGCCGCGCGGAGGCCAGGTAAGCCTTGATTCGTGGACGCGATACAACCCGATCCTGCAGCGCGATCAGTCGCGCGTAGTCCGGTTCCAGTTTCTTCATCGTACGCGGAAATGCGTAACGCAATCCGGCAATGATCTGAAACATCGACAGATCGACATAGGACAGCGCATCACCCACCATGTAATCGGTGCCGTGCGGGTTGCGTTCCAATATGCACTCGAAGTAGTCGAGAAATTTCGGCAAACGCTCTGCGGTAAAACTCGCCGCGCGGCGCAGCGCTTCCGGCTTCTGGTCCTCGTAGTACAGGCCGCTGTCAATCGGATGATGCGTGTCGTGAACCTCGGTTACCAGATCGGCGATCGTGAGTTGCAACTGATGCGCCCAAAGACGAGCGGCTTCGTCTTGCGGTACCAAGCCGAGTCGTGGGCCAAGAAATGCCAGGATGTTGGCCGTTTGGCCAATGATCTGATTGCCCGCTTTCAAAAAAGGCGGCGCGAACGGCGGAGTTTCGATAGTTGCGCTCTCCAAAAAGTGCATCAACGCCGGCATGCCCATTCCGCTGTGCTCGGAGCGTCGCGCAACATCCACATAATCGGCATCCGCTTCCTCCAATGCAAGTCGAATGAATTCCCCGCGGCCCTGTATTGTCGGCCAGTAGTACAGCTCATAGCGCATATGGGAAGGATTCACTGTTTATCCTGTCGTATCGGTAACACGTTGCCGCACAGCGTTACACTTCCTTCTTGCTTAACTGCTTTTCGAATGCGGCATCCATCTTGGTGACTCTTCGGGGAATCTGCGGCCCGAATTCGTTGACGAATTTTACAAATGCATCCAGTTCCAGCGGGTCGCTCAATTGTTCCGGCGGTGTGGCGCCAGAATTCAGCACGAGGTAAAACAGGCCGCTTGCGGTACGCACCATCGAATATTGCGCATTGCCGCTGCGTCGCTTGAGGCGCTCGACTGCCGCAGTTGCTTTGGTAGATCTCATGATGCTTTCCTCAAAGTTGTGTTTGATCAGTATAGCGGCACGATTGAGCGCGTGCGGCAGGACTGCGAAAGCAAGCGTAGTGTCGCGCTATCGATGCCTCATCACGCGATCGATCGGTATTCCCCACACCCCCAAACTTCTTGCGCGTGCAATCTTTTCCATCGCTGCATATTCAAACGGTGCATTGGGCAACGCCACCGCCCATCCTTTCTGCAGCATCCATTCACTCAAATCCTGGTCGTCCACATTGCAACTTGCCGCAATGCTGCCATCCGGATTACGCATTTGTTCAATGCAGTGAACGAAATTGCCTTCAATCTTGAAGGCGAGCGCCAATGAAGCTCTAGTTCCACACGGCATGGGCCTGACGAAGGTATAGCAGGTGTGATCGGTCGGCGGGATATAGATTCCGTAAAGATGAACAAGATAACCTGCCAGTTTCAGCGTACCGTCGTCCTGCACGGAAGCGAAGCTGGAAATTTCGTTATTCTGGACGGCACGAAGCGAACCTGCAAATGCGATAGCAACTGCAAACAAGATGCCGGCAAGCGCGTTTTCAGTTTTCACTTTTTCCCCTGTTGCCTGATCGGATTTGCGCTGTTATGGCGTGTTGCCGTATTACCGCAGCGGACCGGTATGCGAATTGAATCTTGCTATAATCAATCGCTTGCAATAACCAATGTAGGGGATTTGAATTAGCCGCTTACCCTGAAGTCAGGCGTATTAATTTGACCCCAGTTTCGGCGCCAATATCCATGAAAGTCTATAACCTTTGCTGTGAGCACGATCATCGTTTCGAGGGATGGTTTTCCTCGGAGGACGATTTTCTATCGCAATCGTCGCAGTTGCAGATTCAATGTCCGGTATGCGACAGCCACGGCATCAAACGTTTGCCTTCCGCTCCGCGCCTGAATCTCGCGCATGCGCAGGAACCGCAAGAAAACCCTGCAACGCAACTGCAAGACCAATGGGTGGAAATGGCACGCAAGGTGATTGCCGATACGGAAGACGTCGGCGACCGTTTTGCTGACGAAGCGCGCCGCATTCATTACAACGAAGCCCCTGAACGCGGTATTCGCGGTGTGGCGACGTCGGATGAGCGCGAAGCGCTGGAGCAAGAGGGGATCGAGGTAATTTCGTTCTCCGTCCCCGCAATAGCGAAACAATCGCTGCACTGACTTTCCCCTGCGCTTGCTCTCGCAAGCGGTACAACTGCATGGCGGCATGGGCGTGACCAACGAATTGCCGGGCGCACCACTTCAAGCGCTTGACGATGATCGAGCTGACAAATGACAAAGGAGACTCCATGCGTGAAATCGCATCGTTGGCAGAACTGAAAAGTTTGATCGGAGAGGAGGTCGCGGTATCGGACTGGGTGCAAATCAACCAGGAGCGCGTGAATCTGTTTGCCGAAGCAACCGGCGATCGCCAATGGATCCACCTTGATGCCGAGCGCTGCCGCAAAGAGTCGCCTTTCGGCGGTACGATCGCGCACGGCTTTCTGACGTTGTCGCTGTTGCCGATGCTGATGGACAGTGCAGTCGTGATGAGCGATGTCAAGATGGGCGTCAATTACGGTTTGAACAAAGTGCGCTTTCCTTCTCCTGTGCCGGTTGGCAGCCGCGTGCGGGGAAGAATGACTTTGTTGCGTGTCGAAGATATCGAGGGCGGCGCCCAAGTGACGTGGCAAGTGACGATGGAGCGGGACGGCAGCGACAAGCCGGTATGCGTCGCTGAATTGATTGCACGGCGGTATTCGTAAAATTCTGTTGTGGTCGTTCCCCCGTTTTGATGTGGGGGGAACGGACAATCATTTCTCGGATAATATCAATGCCGCGTGTACTGCGTAGCGCCAAACAATACTTCCTTCGCCTTCTCATCATCCGCTAGCGGTTTGCGCAGATTCGCCAGCACTTCCACGCCGCGCTGGACGGCAGGGCGAGCGGCGATCTCGTCGAACCAGCGCTTTGCATGTGGAAAATCTGCCCAATCGATCCCCTGATTTTTCCACGAACGCAGCCATGGAAACGTCGCGATGTCGGCGACCGTATATTCATTGCCTGCAAGGTATGCAGTCTTTGACACTTGCTTGTCGATCACGCCATACAAACGCTTTGCTTCATTGGTATAACGATTGATTGCATACTCCAGCTTTTCCGGCGCATAGATGCGGAAATGGTGGGCCTGCCCCAACATCGGGCCGACACCGCCCACTTGGAACATCAGCCATTGCAAGGTGGTGAATTTCTCGCGATCGGTATTGCCGAGGAACTTGCCGGCTTTGCTCGCGAGATAAATCAGGATCGCCCCGGACTCGAACAAGGAAATCGGTTTGCCGTCGGGACCTTCGGCATCGACGATGGCGGGAATCTTGTTGTTCGGTGAAATTGCCAGGAAGTCGGGCTTGAACTGGTCGCCGGCGCCGATGTCGATGTGGTGCACGCGGTAGGGCAGGCCACATTCTTCCAGCATGATGTGGACTTTGTGGCCGTTCGGTGTGGCAGCGGAATAAACGTCGATCACTATTTCTCCTCTTGGAATCTCAAATGTTGCATGATTATGCAGAAGTTTGAGATTGTTCGCTTTGATCCGGTCAACGAAGAAGAAACGCCTGCCGGCTTGCGTACGTGTGATCACGGGACCATCTCGGGAAGATACGGTCTGCCGGTTGCGTCGAAATAGGTGACGCTGCGATGACGCATCAGGTAAATGCGTCGTCTTGGATTGAATGTCATTTGTAGCGGGGTTTTCTTTTTTCCAGAAACGCGCTGATGCCTTCCTGTGCATCGCGATGATGCAGGCATTCGACAAAGTGTTGTTTTTCTGCTTCGAAATGCTGCGAAAGGGCGTTGCCTGGCGCGTCGCATACCAACGATTTGATGCGTTCGACCGCGTTAGGCGAGAGCATGGCGAGTTCGTCGGACCATGACAGTGCGGCATCCAGTGCGGTCCCATCCGGCACGACCTTGTTCACCACGCCCAGTTCGTACAGGCGCGGCGATAAAACGGGTTTGCCTTCGATCAGAATTTCAGTGGCAAGCTGACGCGGCAGCGACTGCGCCAGGAACCATGAACCCCCGCCGTCCGGCGTCAAGCCCACCTGCGAATACGCCATCACAAACTTGGCCGATGCACCGGCCACAATCATGTCGCATGCCAATGCCAGTGAAAATCCAGCGCCGGCCGCAGCGCCTTCCACCGCTGCGATCACAGGCTTCGGACAATCGCGAATCGCTTCGACCCACCCGCGCAGGTTATCGATGATTTCGGCGGTTTCCGCCTTGTCTTTGTTGCGGCTTTCGAGCAGGCGACTCAGGTTGCCGCCCGCGCAAAAGAAGTTGTCGGCACCGGTCAGAATGACGGCGCGGATCGAATCATCGCGCTCCGCCGTCGACAAGGTTTCAATCGCGGCGGCGTACATGTCGGGATGCAGCATGTTCTTTGCGCCCGGATTGGACAAGGTCAGGATCAGTGTGGCGTCACGGCGGGAGGCTTGGAGTTCGGCAGACATGGCTATTCAAAAGGAGAAAGTGGGATGGATTCAAATACGGGTTTGCAGCAGGTTGTCATGCGCTGCAGGCGTTTGGTCAAAAGTCGATGTTCTGCTGGCGTGCCCGGCGCGACCCTGTTTTTGCTCTGCCATATTATTACTGAAATATCGGAAGCCCGGTTGGCGCGCACGGAAGGAGCGTGATCGACCAATGCGCTCATGCATGAAAAGCCGGATTCGCACCGCTGATAATCAAGCTAAACACCAATTCGTTCTTGTCGCATAGAATAGTCATGCAGCGCAGAGGCCGCAAAATGGTATGCCCTAAATGATGGAGACAATATGCTTAAATTATGTGGATTCGCTACCAGCAATTATTACAACAAGGTCAAATTGGCGTTGCTGGAAAAAGGTGTCGCGTTTGAAGAGGTGTTGGTGTGGCCTGATCGCTCGCCGGCATTGCTCGAAAAATCACCGCTGGGAAAAATGCCTTACCTCGAAGTTGATCAAGGCGTGATGTGCGAGTCGCAGGTCATGATGGAATATGTCGAGTCGGTCTACCCGCAAAAGCCCTTGCTGCCGGCAGACCCATTTGTCGCCGCGAAGGTGCGGGAATTGATCGTATTTCTGGAGTTGCATTTGGAGCTGGTTGCGCGCGAGCTGTATCCGCAAGCATTTTTCGGCGGGACTATCACGGACGAGGTGAAAGTCCGTAGCCAAAAACTGTTGAAGCGCAATGCCAAGGCATTTGGCAAGCTGGCGAAATTTGCCCCTTATGTTGCCGGCGCCGAATTTACAATGGCCGATTGTGCCGCGTTGGTGCATCTTCCGCTGATCTCGATGGCATCAAAAATAATCTACGCTGAAGATGTGCTGGCCGATTTGCCGGCCAGTGAATACATCAAGCTGCTGGGCGAGCGTCCGACCGTGCAGAAAGTGAATGCCGATCGCAAGGAAAATCAGGCATTGATGAAGACGTGGTTCAAGCAATAATCGTTGTTTATCCTGTTTTTTGTCGGGGCCATCAGACCATTGGTGCGCAGTTTCAAACTTGCATCAGTTTGGCCAATGCAGCGCGCAGGGTTTCATCTTTTTTCGCGAAGCAGAAACGCACAATGCCGGATTCCTTGGGTTGATTGTAAAAGGCGGATACAGGTATCGCGGCCACGCCGATTTCCGACGTGAGCCACTTTGCAAAATCCGCTTCCGGCAGCGTTGAAATCCCGGAGTAATCCACGCACTGGAAATAGGTGCCATCCGATGGCAAGAGCTTGAAACGTGACGTTCTCAGTCCGTCGCGAAACAGGTCGCGTTTGTGTTGGTAGAATTTCGGCAAGTCGATGTAAGGCGCCGGATCGGCCATATAGGCAGCCAAGCCATGCTGCATCGGCGTATTGACGGTGAATACGTTGAACTGGTGGACTTTGCGAAATTCCGCGGTGAGCGCGGCAGGTGCTGCGACATAACCGACTTTCCACCCCGTCACATGATAGGTTTTGCCGAAGCTGGAAATGACAAACGAGCGTGCCGCCAGCTCCGGATGACGGCATATCGATTCATGCCGGTGACCGTCGTAGACCATGTGCTCGTAGACCTCGTCGGACAGGATCAGGATGTCGGTATCGCGTACGATTTCGGCCAGCATGCGGATATCGGCCTCCCGTAAGACGGAGCCGGTCGGATTGTGCGGAGAGTTGATCATGATCAGACGCGTCTTGCCGGTCACCGCCGCCGCGACCTTGTTCCATGGGATGGCATAGCCGTTCGGACCGATTTCCATTTGCACGAACACCGGTATGCCGCCGGCCAGTTCAATCGACGGGACGTAGCTGTCATACACGGGTTCGATCACGATGACTTCATCTCCGGCGTGGACGCTGCACAGGATCGCCGTCAAAAGGGCCTGGGTCGCGCCGGCGGTCACCGTGATTTCGGTGGCGGCATCGTATCGGTAGCCGTAGAGCGCCTCGATTTTTCCGGCGATAGCACCACGCAACGCGGGAATGCCGATCATCGGCGGATACTGGTTCATGCCATTTTTCATCGCTGCAGTGACAAAACCGATCAACGCTTCGTCACAATCGAAATCCGGGAAGCCCTGTCCGAGATTGACGGCATTTTTTTCCACTGCCAGCGCCGACATGACGGTGAAAATCGTGGTGCCGACGTTAGGTAGTTTTGATTCGAGATGGATGGCAGCAGTAGTCATATTCTTGCGAGATGGGTTGAGATACTTGAATGGCATTTTAGCGTGTTACGAAACCGGCTGGAGATGCGGGCGCTTATCTGCATTCAGGTCGCACAAGATCGTCATTGCACGCGACAGTGCCAGCAGCGGCATCCTCTACCCACGCGTCTGGGCGCATGATCAGGAACAGGCCGGCGCGGGCGGTTCTTTTTGCCAGTTTCAGTAGTGCCTTGTCTTTGGTGATCAGCACATCGGCGTGCGCATCGCGGGCCAGTTCCAGGAATTTTTGGTCATCCGGATCTTTGCATACCGGCAGACGGCTCTCTGTGATGGCGAGTGCTTCAGCCGGGAGACACGTGATCAGTGCATCGAATTCCAGGGTGCTTTGCGACCTCGATGTATCGTCCAGCGGCAGATGCGGATAATTCAAAACGATGCGCCATTCCATCCGGCAGTCGGCACGCGTTACCGCTTCAACATCGCCGTTCCTGAGCGCAGCAAGCAGCACATCCCAGCGTGGATCGCGGAAAACAAATAAATCCAGGCATACGTTCGTGTCCAATACAATGCGCTTCGGTATCATTCTAAAAATTTTCCCAACCTGGATTGAAATGCTGATTGTTTTATCGCCCGCCAAAACCCTCGATTATGAAACGCCCGCCAATACCGATATTTACAGCCAACCGGATTTCATTAAGCGCTCCGCTGAACTGATCGGCGTGCTAAGGCAGTTTTCAGCAGCGCAAATTGGCGATTTGATGCACATTTCCGATGCGCTGGCAAGCTTGAACGTCGCGCGCTATGCAGAGTGGCGCACCAAGTTCACTCTGAAAAACGCGAAGCAGGCAATTCTGGCATTTAACGGCGATGTCTACGAAGGATTGAATGCCGGCACGCTGAACGCCAAACAATTCGATTACGTGCAGTCGCATATTCGCATTTTATCCGGGTTATACGGGATATTGCGTCCGCTCGACTTGATGCAGCCCTATCGGCTGGAAATGGGTACGAAACTGGCAAACCCGCTCGGCAAGGATTTGTATGCGTTCTGGGGCGACGCGGTGACCAATGCACTCAACCAGCTTGCCGCAGCGCGTCAATCAAGCGCCTTGATCAACCTGGCATCCGACGAATATTTCAAAGTGGTAAAGCCGCGCTTGCTTGATGTACCGGTAATCACGCCAGTGTTTGAAGATTGGAAAAACGGCAAATACAAGGTGATTTCGTTTTACGCAAAGCGGGCGCGCGGTTTGATGGCGCGTTATGCGGCATTAAAAAATATTTCAGCGCCTGCGAAGCTCAAAGCATTTGATAGCGAAGGCTATGCGTTTCATCCAGAATTGTCGGATGACCGCACCCTGGTCTTCCGGCGGCGCATATCCGATTAGGCCACTGGAATTGAAAAACCCCGCGTTGCGGGGCTTTTCTTTTCAATAAATAGTCGAGGGCCGACTTACCAGATTTTCCACCAAGGTTCGTCCTTGACCCGACCGCCTTTGAAAAACACGCTGTTCGGAAAATTCTTCTTCATCACGCGTTCTGCATCATCGCGCAAATCGGGCAGATTCAACGCATCGTATGACCGTACCATCACAAACAGCGCTTCTTCAACCGCAGGCGCATCGCGATAATCCTTGACTGCGGATTGTGCGCGATTGGCAGCGGCGACATAAGCGCCGCGCCGGTAATAGTAATTGGCCACATGGACTTCATATTGCGCCATTGCATTGATCAGATACTTCATGCGGGCAATCGCGTCCGGCGTGTATTTACTGTCCGGAAAACGATCGGCCAGCTGTTTGAATGCATCGAATGCTTCACGCACCGCTTTCGGATCGCGCTCGGTCGGATCCTGGCGGGAAATGAAGTCGAACAGACCCAGCTTGTCATTGAAATTAATCAAGCCGCGCAGATAATATACATAATCGACGTTAGGATGATTCGGGTGCAATTTGATGAAGCGCTCGACGGCCGCCAATGCCTGCGGCTGGTCGCTCTGGCGATAGTACGCATACGCGATCTCCATTTGCGCTTGCTGTGCATAGGCGCCGAACGGATAACGCGATTCGAGCGTTTCAAAAAGCTTGATCGCCCGGTCATAACCGCCGGCACTCATTTCATCGCGTGCCTCCGAGTATAATTTGGCAGCCGACCAGTTTTTGGTTTCATCGACTTTGTCGGGAAACACGCCGCATGCCGATAACAAGAGTACGAAAGCGAAAGTAGCGATTTTCAATAATTTTTTTTGCATAACGTTTGCAAGGATGCATCTAGACAATGAATGATTATAGCCGATGGGACTTGCCGTGATGGCTACTCAAATGCCGAGTTCGGCCAAACCCTTACCCGGCGACGATATCGAAGACAATGACGAAATGGATGGCGCATCGCTGGATGCGTCTCCAATCGAGTTGAAATTAACCTCGGACGTCTGTGGCGAGCGCCTCGACAAGGTGCTGTCGAAACTGGTCCCACAGTACTCCCGCAGTCGCTTGCAACAATGGATCGAAGCCGGATTCGTCACCGTTGACGGCCAGGCCGCACGCGCCAAAGTGACCATGCTGGGCGATGAAAGCATCATCATACTGCCACAGGCAGCCCCCGAAGAACAGGCTTTCAAGCCGGAACCAATTGCATTCCCCATCGTCCATGAGGATGCATCCATTCTTGTCATCGACAAGCCTGCCGGATTGGTTGTACATCCCGCCGCCGGCAACTGGTCGGGTACCTTGCTGAACGGTTTGCTGCATCATTTGCCGTCGATCGCGGGTGTGCCGCGCGCCGGGATCGTGCACCGGCTGGACAAGGATACCAGCGGTCTGATGGTGGTCGCCAAGACGCTGGAAGCGCACACGGATCTGGTGCGCCAGTTGCAGGCGCGTACCGTCAAGCGTGAATATCTGGCGCTGGTATGGGGCACGCCATTGATGAATGGAAAAGTCGATGCGGCGATCGGTCGCCATTCGCGCGATCGCGTCAAGATGGCCGTGTCTGAAAACATGACTGCCAAGCCTGCCGTCACGCATTTTCATCGACTCGCGACCGGCTTGCTCGATGGCCGCCCGGTCAGCTTGATGCGCTGCCAGTTGGAAACCGGGCGCACGCACCAGATTCGCGTGCATATGCAATCGATCGGTTTCGCGCTTGTGGGCGATTCACTGTATGGAAAAGCCCATTTGGCATCCGCGTTTACCCGGCAGGCGCTGCACGCTTTCCGCTTGGGGTTGATTCATCCGCAGTCGCGCAACGATTGCGAATGGTCCGCTTCCTTGCCGGAAGATTTTGCAGGGTTGCTGGCGCGCGCCGGCATCGAAGTGCCTCAGTAAGTTTCAATCGCGGACTTATGGACATCATTTATCCGGATTGGACAGGCGCGCCGGACACGATTGGCGCGTTCTCGACCACGCGTCAAGGCGGCGTCAGCCAATCTCCGTATGATGATGGCGCAGGGGGCGGTGGCCTCAATTTGGGCACGCATGTGGGCGACCGCTTGGCAGATGTACAGCAAAACCGCGCATGGTTGCGTGCGTTGTTGCCGGCAGAGCCCGCCTGGTTGTCGCAAATCCATGGTATCAACGTGGTAGACGCCGCCCATACGGAAGGTATCCCGGACGCCGACGCCAGCATCGCTACGCAACGCGGTGTCGTCTGTGCGATCCAGACTGCGGATTGTTTGCCGGTGCTGTTCTGCGATGCGGCCGGCACGACCGTAGGCGCAGCGCATGCCGGATGGCGCGGCCTGGTAAATGGCGTTCTCGAAAACACGGTGACCTGCATGCGAAAAGCGGGAGCCGGCGAGATACTTGCCTGGATGGGGCCGGCCATCGGGCCGCAACAATTCGAAGTGGGACCGGAAGTCGTCTCCGCATTTGTGACGCGCGATGCATCTTCAATCAATGCATTCAAATCGATTCCCGGCCCCACTGAAAAATACCTGGCCGACATCTATCTTCTGGCACGGCAAAGGCTGACAAAAATTGGCGTGGGAAAAATCTACGGCGGCGGTCTCTGCACGGTTTCAGACAATCAACGTTTTTACTCCTACCGTCGCGACGGAATTACTGGTCGAATGACATCCTTGATCTGGCTCAAATGATTTCGGCAACTTTTCGGCGAATATCGTAGCCTTTTCGTAACCGCTATTCCTTGGGCTTGATATCGGACTGGCATGGCGCTGGATGCGCGTTTGCCTGTGCTTGTTCGGGCTGCAAATTTTCTGCTTCTTTGCGCCGGCGCTTGCGTTGCGGTGCACCCATTACGTATAAAATGATGGCCAACGGAAAGACCCCATACAGCAAGAAAGTCATGATGCCCGCGATCACCGAATGCTCGGTGATAGACATCATAAGCACGACATAAATCCATGCGATTGCGACGATATGCATAAATTTGAACCGCAATTCCAAACCCGTAACGATACGCCAAAATAGAGATGCAAGCATGAATACACTCAGTCCTCAAGCCGGTTTCCCCGAATGGATGTCGCAACTGGCCGATCCGGCTATCTGGCAGGTATGGCTCAAGCAGCCGCCGCCCGACATGAGCATGATCACGTCCAGTATCCAGGATCTGAGTGCAGGGATCGACCCGGCAGTCATGACGCAATTGCAGAATGAATACACGCAGCAATTCTCCGCGTTATGGCAGGATCTTCTTGTTTCCAAAGCGCCGACTGTGGCCGACAAACGTTTTACTGCGCCGGCATGGCAATCCAACCCGCTCTGCACATTCAATGCCGCGGCTTACCTGTTGAATGCTCGTTTTTTGCTGACGATGGCAGACGCGGTCCAGGTGCCGGAAAAAGCCAGGCAAAAAATCCGCTTTACCGTGCAGCAAATGATCGATGCGATGTCTCCGGCCAATTTCCTGGTGACGAATCCGGAAGCGCAGCAAAAAATTGTCGAAACCAATGGCGAGAGTTTGGTGAAGGGCATCGCACACATGCTTGCGGACATGAAAAAAGGGCGCATCTCGCAAACGGATGAATCCGCTTTTGAGGTGGGCAAAAATGTTGCAACCAGCGAAGGCGCGGTGGTTTTCGAGAATGAATTGTTCCAATTGATTCAATATAAGCCGCTGACGAAAACGGTGCATGAGCGGCCGCTGTTGATCGTTCCGCCTTGCATCAACAAGTATTACATTCTTGATTTGCAGCCAAACAATTCACTGGTGCGGTACGCGGTCGAGCAGGGTAATACGGTGTTCCTGATTTCATGGCGCAACCCCGACGCGTCGCTGGCGCATGCCACTTGGGATAACTACATCGAAGATGCGGCGATCAAGGCAATCCATGTGGTCCAGGAAATATCAAAGCAGAAGCAGATCAATACGTTGGGCTTTTGCGTGGGCGGCACCTTGCTTTCCACCGCCTTGGCGGTGCTGGCTGCGCGCGGCGAAAAGCCAGCGGCCAGCTTGACTCTGTTTACCTCGCTCCTCGATTTCACGGACACCGGGATTATCGATGTCTTTATCGATGAGACACAGGTGAGCAAGCGCGAACAATCCATCGGGCAGGGCGGCTTGATGCCGGGGCGCGACTTCGCATCCGCCTTCTCCAGTTTGCGCGCCAACGATCTGGTATGGAATTACGTCGGCACCAACTATCTGAAAGGCGAAGATCCGCCGCCATTCGATTTGCTGTATTGGAATGCCGACAACACCAATTTACCTGGCCCGATGTTTTGCTGGTATCTACGCAATACCTATCTGGAAAACAGCCTGAAAATTCCGGGCAAGCTGACGGTTGCGGGAGAGAAGGTCGATCTCGGCAAGATCAGTACGCCAACCTTCATCTATGCGTCGCGCGAAGATCACATCGTTCCGTGGACATCGGCCTATGTATCGACCGCAATGCTCAATCCGAAGAAGCCGAGTCTGAATCGCTTTGTACTCGGCGCCTCCGGCCACATCGCCGGTGTGATCAATCCGCCGGCAAAGAAAAAACGCAGTTACTGGACCAACGACAAAATCGTTGGCGATGCGGATGAATGGCTTGCCGGCGCCAAAGAGCAGCCAGGCAGTTGGTGGACCGAGTGGTCGGAATTCCTGGCGAGCCATGCCGGCGAACAAGTGCCGGTGCCGAAGAAATATGGAAATGCCGCTTATAAGGCGATCGAGCCGGCACCGGGACGTTACGTCAAGGCGAAAGCGGAATAACGTATCGTCCCAAAAAGAACGTAATCCAGGAAATTGCGCGTAGAATATTGTTGGGTTGCATTGCAGTATCTCGTTTGAATATCGATACAGCCACGTAAGCCTTTGTTTTTTCGCACTATAATGAGACATATCAAAGTGAACGCATGTTCGCTTTGTACAGATTAATAGCGATGCGTTGCGACGCAATAAATGGAATGTCAGATGACTGGTACAAAAAAGATTTCTGAGCGCTTGATCAAGAAATATCCGAACCGCCGTTTGTACGATACGCAAACGAGTTCTTACATTACGCTCACCGACGTGAAGCAACTGGTGCTGGACAATGAAGAATTCACGGTTGTCGATGCCAAGACGGATGAAGACCTGACACGCAGCATCCTGCTGCAGATCATTCTGGAAGAAGAGGCGAACGGTTCGCCGATGTTTTCCAGCGGTGCGCTGTCCCAGATCATTCGCTACTACGGCCACGCGATGCAGGGCATGATGGGCTCGTACCTGGAAAAAAATATTCAGGCGTTTATCGATATCCAGAACAAGCTGGCCGAGAATTCCAAAGGCCTGTACGAGGGCAAGCCGTTCAGCCCGGAGATGTGGGCCCAGTTCATGAATGTGCAGGGCCCGATGATGCAGGGGATGATGAGCAACTACATTGAGCAAAGCAAGAGCCTGTTCATCCAGATGCAGGAACAGATGCAAAGCCAGACCAAGAGCATGTTCGGCACCTTCCCTTTTCCCGGCGTCGACAAGACCAAGAGATAGCAAAACGACATTGGCCTGCTGAGCGCATTACAGCAGGCTGGACAAGCGAAGAGGGTACAATAGCGGATTCCGCTTTGACCCTCTTTTTTGTTATGTCCAACGCCTCCCAAAATACACCGAAAATCGGTTTTGTCTCGCTCGGCTGCCCCAAAGCCCTGGTGGACTCCGAACAAATCCTGACCCAGTTGCGCGCCGAAGGTTACGAAACCGCCAAATCCTATGACGGCGCCGACCTCGTCATCGTCAATACCTGCGGCTTCATCGATGCTGCGGTACAGGAGTCGCTCGATGCCATCGGCGAGGCGCTGACTGAAAACGGCAAGGTGATTGTCACCGGCTGCCTCGGCGCGAAGAAGGATGCGGCCGGCAAGGACCTCATCCAGAGCGTCCATCCCAAGGTACTGGAAGTCACCGGCCCGCACGCGCTGGCGGAGGTGATGACCGCGGTGCACAAGCATTTGCCGAAGCCGCACGAACCGTTCATCGACCTGGTGCCGGCGCAAGGCATCAAGCTCACGCCGAAGCACTTCGCTTACCTGAAAATTTCCGAGGGTTGCAACCATCGCTGCAGTTTCTGCATCATTCCGTCGATGCGCGGCGATCTCGTGTCGCGTCCGATTGCCGATGTGATGCTGGAAGCGGAAAACCTGTTCAAAGCCGGCGTCAAGGAATTGCTGGTGATTTCGCAAGACACCAGCGCCTATGGCGTGGACGTGAAATTCCGCATGGGCTTCTGGAACGGCAAACCGGTCAAGACGCACATGACGCAATTGGTGACCGCGCTGGGCGAACTGGCGGCGCAATACGGCGCATGGGTGCGTCTGCATTATGTGTATCCGTATCCACACGTGGATGCCATCATTCCATTGATGCACGAAGGCCAGGTATTGCCATATCTGGATGTGCCGCTGCAGCATGCGCATCCGGAGGTGTTGAAGCGCATGAAGCGCCCGGCCAATGGCGAAAAGAATATCGAGCGCATCCAGGCGTGGCGCAAGATGTGCCCCGACATCACGATCCGCTCCACCTTCATTGCTGGTTTCCCCGGCGAGACCGAACAGGAATTCGAGTATCTGCTGGACTTCCTGAAGGAGGCGGAAATCGATCGTCTCGGCTGCTTTGCCTATTCGCCGGTGGAAGGTGCGACCGCCAACGCATTGGCCAATCCAGTCCCGGAAGCGTTGCGTGAAGAACGTCGCGGCCGCGTGATGGAACTGCAAGAGGGCATTTCGAAAAAGCGCCTGCAATCCAAGGTCGGCAAAACCATTCGCGTCTTGATCGACGAAGTCAAACGCGATGGCGGCGTTGGACGTTCCGCTGCCGATGCACCGGAAATCGATGGCGTGGTCTATGTGAAGCCGCCGTATGAACCGCACCTGAAATTGAAGGTAGGCGAATTCTACGATGTGGAGGTGACGGCAGCCGACGCGCATGATTTGTGGGCGAAAGCGTGACTGATCGGAAATCGCTGCAAACCGCATTGATCCACAGCGACTACACGCCGCCGGCGGGATTCTCCGCGTTTCCGACCGCAATTCATCATGCGTCAACCGTGTTGTTTGACAACGTTGCGGCGATGCGTTCGCGTAACTGGCAGGACAAAAATGCGTATACCTATGGCTTGCACGGTACGCCGACCTCGTTCACGCTGGAGGCGCGGCTTGCCGTCATAGAGGATGGCAGGCATTGTTTGCTGGCGCCGAGCGGACTGGCTGCGATTGCGATGGTCGATTTCGCGTTGCTGAAGAGCGGCGACGATGTGCTGATCCCGGATAATGTGTACAGCCCGAATCGTGAACTGGGCAATTGGCTTGCCAAGGATTTCGGCATCGCCACGCGCTATTACGATCCGATGATCGGCGAGCGAATCGCCGATTTGATTCAGCCGAATACCGCGCTGATCTGGACCGAAGCGCCAGGCTCGGTATCGATGGAAGTGCCGGATATCCCGGCCATATGCAAGGCAGCGCACGAGAAGGGCGTCCTGGTCGCAATCGACAATACCTGGTCCGCCGGTATCGCCTTCCGGGCATTCGAGCATGGCGTCGACATCGTGATGCAGGCTTTGACGAAATATCAGTCGGGCGGCTCGGATGTATTGATGGGCGCCGTCATTACCCGCGACACGGCGTTGAACCACCGGCTCGAACTCGCGCATATGCGGCTGGGACTTGGTGTCGGCATGGATGACGCTTACCTGGTGCTGCGCGGTTTGCCGACGCTGAAACTGCGGTTCGATGCGCATGATGCAGGTGCGCGCAAGGTGGCGACGTGGTTGAAAGGCCGGCCCGAAATCGCCAAGGTGCTGCACCCGGCGATTGCCGACTGTCCCGGACACGCGATCTGGAAGCGCGACTTCAACGGGGCAGGGGGCTTGTTTTCGGCGATATTCAACGAGCGCTACACGGAGGCGCAAACCGATCGCTTCGTCGACGCCTTGAAGCTGTTCAAGATCGGCTTTAGCTGGGGCGGCTCGAACAGTTTGTGCGTGCCGTACCGCATCCAGTCCATGCGCAAGAATTGGCGCGATCACGGACAACTGGTGCGTTTCAATATTGGTCTGGAAGAACCGGCGGACTTGATCGCGGATATCGAGCAGGCATTGTCGGCGCTTTGACGCCGTAACAGACGTCATTCAAACCGGCATCGGCTTGTTGTCATTCAGGTACAGCATTCCTTTGACCAGCCGATACGCTTTCCATACCCATGCCGCAGTCCAGGTGAGCCACGCCAGCGGTATGCCGATCACAGTGACGAACAGCACGCCGCCGATCACTATCCAGAACAGATACCACCAGAACGAGCGGATCTGCCAGGTGTGATGGCTATACACAAAGGTGCCGGTAGTATCGTCGCGCTTGATGTAATTGATGATGAGGGGAAGCCACGAAAACGCGCCCAGAGAAAGAAGAAAGCTTGCGCCGTGAAAAAGATAGAGCCACCACGCAAGATTCTTGTCGGACTGCAGCTTGGTATCGAAGATGAGTTCCTGGGACATTCTGGCTCCAGTTTCATGAATTTTTAAACGGGATTCGAGTGGCGCAGGCCGCCGTGTGACGTTAGGTGACGTTATTCAAACAATGCCAAGATGCCGTCCAGCCCGACGAAATTCAAGGCAACGTCGGCTTGAGCGCGCACAATCGGCTTGGCACGGAATGCCACCGACATGCCGGCGATCGCCATCATCTTGAGATCGTTCGCGCCATCACCCATCACGATGGCTTGCGTGGTCGACATCCCGAGGTCGGCACACACGCGTTCCACAGTATGCTTTTTCTCATCGGCATCGACAATGCCGCCGGCGACACGGCCGGTCAGTTTGCCATCGACGATCTCCAGCACATTGGCGTGGGTGTAATCGAGCCCGAGCCGCTGCTTCATGTGATCGGTGAAGAACGTGAAACCGCCGGACACGAGCAGTGTCTTCAGTCCGGCGGCCTTGATCGCGGCCAGCATGTTTTCCGCACCCGGCGATAAGCGCAAGCGTTCGTCATACACGCGCTGCAGCGCTGTTGCATCCAGTCCTTTCAGCAACGACACGCGGCGCGTGAGGCTTTCGCGAAACTCGATGTCGCCGCGCATCGCCGCTTCGGTGATCTCTGCGACTTGCGGCTTCAAGCCTTGCATATCCGCAATTTCATCGATGCATTCAATCGTGATCAAGGTTGAATCCATATCCATCGCCACCAGTTTGAAATCGGCAAGCCTGCGTCCGGGCGCAATCCATGTGCAGTCGAGCTTGGCCGCGAAACATTCAGCGTCCAGCTGCGCTTTGAGGGCATCGGAATAGTCGACGTTTTCACAGCGGAACGCATGCGGATGAATGGGCGTAATGCGCTTGGCGCCTGCCATCGAGGCAATGCGTTCGATGGTGGGTTGGTCGGTTGTCAGCCCTTGCAGAATCAGGTTCATTATGGTGTCGTGGATTTGAAAAGTTTTATGCCACCAGGGCCCGGATCGTCGACTTGATTTGCGATACGCGTGCAGCGAGGTCCGGCATGTTGGCGGTGATGCGCAATTTATCCTGACCGCTCAACCGGATATGCCGGTTCTTCTGGATCAGATCGATGATGCGCATCGCATCGATCGGCGGGTTGGGCTGGAACTGCAGCAGCGCCGATTCGCCGTGCGCATCGATCTTGATAATGCCGATCGGCTTGGCCGCCACCCGCAGGCGATGCGTTTCGATCAGGGCTTTTGCCGGATCCGGCATTTTACCGAAACGATCGATCAGCTCTTCCTGCATATCGTCGATCGATTCCGGTGTTGCGCAGTTGGCGAAACGCTTGTACAGCGACAGGCGTTCATGCACGTCGCCGCAATAATCGTTGGGCAATAGCGCCGGCACGTGTAGATTGATTTCGGTGGTGGTCGATAGCGGCGCTGCGAGATCGGGTTCCTTGCCGTTCTTCAGCGAGCGCACCGCTTCATTCAACATGTCGGAATAGAGCTGGAAGCCGATTTCGTGCATCTCGCCCGATTGATTGTCGCCCAGCACTTCACCGGCGCCACGGATTTCCAGGTCGTGCATCGCGAGGTAGAAGCCGCTGCCGAG